>NZ_JBNXVR010000086.1:0-2668 GCF_050565595.1 Leptolyngbya sp. AN02str
GTTCTCATGGAAATGTCATGATGGCGATCGCAAGGTTGGGACAAACCTGAAGCGCGAAACATGTGGGACTGACAATGGGCCGTATCAGTTCAGTAGCTCAGCGAGATTTCATGGAGCGGCCTTTGCGCCGATTGTTGCTCCATCCCCAGAGCGATCGCACCGCACTCAACTGCTCGGCTGCTTCCAGCCGTTGCCGTAGGTTAAACCGTTTGCGCTCATCGCGGCCTGTTTCGGATGGGGAGGGTGGCATGGCATTCATGCTCCACAGCGAATGCAAGTACGCCCCAGATAGGCCCGCCACCACCCCCAAAAAGAAGCTCAGCGTGAAATCGTACTGAAGCAAGTAGAACAGCAGAAAGAAAATCAGCCAAAGCTTTAAGCCAACACCAAAGTTGTCGTTTCCCATAGCCAGCGGACCGCGTAGAGAATTGAGGCAGTTTGTTGCTTCATTCTAGGCGAACTGGGTGAGATTTCGGGATTGGCGAAGTGCTGCGGCGTGCTACAGCATACTCAACTGATGATCTACATTTTGTGATGTGTCGATCCTGAGCATGTAGGGCACTTCTGCGTCGGTAAATGGCTCAAAGGTTTGCTGAAGCAAGACTGCCAAATCAGCATCCGCAATATCGCCTGTGCGCTGCTGCACGCGGCGCTGCAATTCCTCGGCGGGGGCTGTGCAGTGAATGAACTGGAGGGAAATGTTGTGAGCTTGGGCTTGGGCGATCGCCTCTGCTCGCAACGCTTGGCGATTGTACTTAGCATCCAAAATGACCGTATAGCCATTGGCTGCAAGGCGAGTGCCCAGTTCCAGCAAACGGCCATAGGTTTTCTGAGTCATGGCGGGAGTGTACAGCTCGTCTCCTCCACGCTCATACAGCGGCACACCGCCCAAATGCTTGCGCACCGCATCGGAGCGAATGTGGATCGCCCCTAGCTTTTTGGCGAGTTTGCGAGCAATGGTGCTTTTGCCTGCACCCGACAATCCCGCCATGATCATCAGCTTGCCCGCTTTGGGCTGGGTGTATTCCCACGCCATGCGGTAGTAGCTGGCGGCGGTCTCTTGGGCGGCTTGCTTGTCGCTGGCAGACACATTGGGGTCATCCAGCAAAAACGAGGTCACCTTGGCCCGCACATAGGTTTGCCGATTGACATAAATGGGGAGAACCTGCAATCCATCCCAGTCGCCCGTTTCTTCGGTATAGGTGTTGAGGAAGAGGGCTGTTAGATCCTGCCGTTGGCGAATGTCAAAATCCATGACCAGGTAGGCCACGTCGTACATCACATCCACAAACCGAAACGGCTCATTAAACTCGATGCAGTCAAACAGCCACAGCTTGTCATTCCAGTAGGCAATATTGCGGAGGTGAAGGTCGCCGTGGCATTCGCGAATGCGGTCTTGCTCCATTCGCTGCTGAAATAGATCCTGTTGTTCGTCAAAAAAGCGATCGCAATATGCCTGAGTTTCATCAAACTGCTGCTGAGTTTGCGGCCCACCAATGTAATGCTGGGTTTGTGCAAAGTTTTCGTCGAATGCTTGGCGCACTTGCTCGACTCGACCAAAGTTGCGAATGCGATCGTCGGTATCGGTAACTTGGTGGAATTTGGCAATTACACGCGCCAGCTCTTGCACCAGTTCCTCGGTGACTTTGCCCTGCTCGTACAGGTCGGTGAGCAAGGTATCTTGCGGAAACTGCCGCATCTTCACCGCGTAATCGACGATGGTGCCTGCGTCGCCAAGTTGAAAGCGGGGTTCGCCCGTTTCGGAGTCTTCCATTTGAGAAATGGGCACTACTTCTAAATACAGGTCTGCAGCTGCCCGTTGGTTGAGCCGCAGTTCTTCTTGGCAAAAATGCAGACGTTGTTCGAGGGTGGTGTAGTCCAAAAAGCCAAAATTCACAGGCTTTTTCAGCTTGTAGGCAAACTCCCCAGTTAAAAATACGTAGGAAACATGGGTTTGAATGAGCTGCACTGGGTCGCGCGGCAGCGGATAAAACTCTTCGGGATATTCTCGATTGGCGCTGTCTTCTAGGGTATGGGGCGAGGCATAGACCGGATGAGGATAAAAATCCGGGTTGGTCATCTGTTGAATCAGCAGAGGAAGTTGAGCGTCAGTCATCGAGAATTTGGGGCGATCGCAGCCTTGAAACGTCGGTGTGCATTTTGCACATCCTCAAGCTTAATACTCCATGGCCCCGGAAATCGACTGGGACAAAAATCTAGCCAACCTTGGCGATCGCGTGTTCTCGCTTGATGCAGAATTTACAGCCTGAGGTGGTTGTTCTGGGAACCCTAAAGATCGAACAAGTTTGGGCATTCATCTCAGTTATGAAACGTCAATCATTCGGTGCATTTCTTGGAGTGGCGATCGCCACGGTTGCTGTGCTGGGTTTGGGCATGGGCCACAACGTCAACGCGCAAGATTTTCGGGTGGCAAATGGCTACGGTGGCGACTATGCCTACGAAGTGTGGCGTAGCCGCGACAACACCTGGTACCAACTGCGGGTGTGGTCACGCCAAAGCTATCCTCGGGGTCAGGGAACCATTGTGCAGCGCTCGTTTCCCACGAGCCGTGAGGCTTTGATCCATTTTGATTGCCAGTATGCAAGACGACGCTTGCCCCAGTGCCCCAACAATTAGCTCCCAAATTAGTTCCCAAAATTCTATGGGA
>NZ_JBNXVR010000060.1:0-29908 GCF_050565595.1 Leptolyngbya sp. AN02str
GTTGGCAAAAGTCGTCGATGTCACAAAACACTTCTTCTAAACTAGTCATAGGAGGGGCTCTGCTGATGTTTCTCTTAAAGCTCAGCTTATCCAGTCCCTCCCTTTCTTATCCATAACTCAGGTTTTTTTAGGAAACAAATATAGATTTTTCCGTCAAAAATTTAAGCTTAAAGATATTCGATAAATTGGAACTCACCTCTCATCTCCTAAAGGATTTTAGCTCCTCCGTAATTCTTCGGAATTCACTTAAGCTTCAAGAAATAAAATTCCAATGTGTATGTATTTCATCTCTGCCATTCGATAGATGAATTAGCCACTAAAAAGCCGCTCGAAGCTGAGTTATCTGCCACGTCATAATCCCGACCCAACCATGGCCCACCAAGGGATGAAACACAAGACACAACAAAAACTAGGTTTCGCAAAAAACTTCCGGATGGGCTGTTGAACAGGCTGAATTATGGCGGCAAACGTTTACTCTTGATCGCCACCTGTTTCCATAATTGAAACTGCTCCTAGCCCCCATTTATTCCTGAGATATGGTTGATTTAACGGAGAGTTCGTTGTCTGTTGAGTGGGTGTGTGCGGATTTAAAACCGTCCTATCGGTAGATATAGTCTTTTAGTTTAAGGCGATAAATTGGGGCAGACTGTTCCCGTCCTTTGGTTCTGTATGACTTAATTTAGTCAGCTTCTAAAGCGCAGCCAAACCTTATGGTGATTACTGTCGTAGCTGACATTTAATTCGAGCTTTGTGGAACCTGCATGAGCAAGAGCAGACGAATGAATCTCTGCAGTCAATCTAGGAACTATTTAGATATGCAAGCGTCATCGAGGAATGTATCATCTGCAAGCCAGTCTTTGCCTATGAGCAACTCAATTTCTTGGTCATTTGGGCAAAAGGCTGCCAAACCATCGACTGCTGCAGTATCTGTTGATCGGCTGTCAAATTACGATTTGATTTTGCAGTGTCAGCAGGGATTGCGCCCTGAGAAAGCTGCATTTGCAGAGTTGATTCGGCGCTACCAGACTCATGTGGATCGGGTTCTATACCACCTCGCTCCTGATTGGTCTGACCGGGCTGACTTGGCTCAAGAAGTGTGGATACGGGCTTACCGTAATGTCAAGCGGTTGCAGGAACCGGGCAAGTTCCGGGGATGGTTGAGCCGAATTGCAACCAATCTGTTCTATGACGAGCTTCGCAAGCGCAAGCGTGTGGATGCTCCTCTATCGCTGGATGCGCCTCGTACACTTGAAGATGGAGAAATGGACTGGGAAATTCCTTGTGATTCTCCTGGCCCTGCCGACGACTTGGCTACGCGTGAGTTCTACGATCAGCTGAGAGTGGCGATCGCCGATTTGCCTGAGTCTTTCCGTACAACGATTGTGCTGCGGGAGATTGAGGGTATGGCATACGAAGAAATTGCCGAAATTACGGGCGTATCGCTTGGAACAGTGAAATCGAGAATTGCTCGGGCTCGCCAGCGGTTGCAGTCGCAGCTACAGCCCTATCTGGAAGATTAAGGCTTCTTCAAGTTTTTCCTGGCATTTGTAATGAAGCGATAGATGTTACGAGGGTAGTGGCAATCCCACCAAACTTTCGTATAGTCTTGAGTGAGCAATGAGCTTTTTTCATGGTTAACTGTGATTGATTGTTCATTTGCCTGGTTGGTTTCGCGAATTTGCTCGGTTGATCTTGGTTGATATCTATATCCTTTGTTTGAGTTCAGTTTTGTACTCATGATAAGTCCCGACTACAATCCCAATAGGGTCAATGGCAGTCCGTTGAATGAACAGTCTACCGATATGGGTCATTCCTCCATGCCAGATATGATGGCAGCTAGCTTTGCCCGCGATCGCTTCGAGCTACTTAGTGCATATATGGATGGCGAAGTCACCGCTGCCGAACGTCGCCAAGTTGAAGAATGGTTGGATACGGATCCCAAAATGCAGCAGCTTCATGCCCGTTTACTCAAGCTGCGGCAAACGATGGGTTCTTTTGCGATGGCACAACCGACTTCTGTCGATGTTGATGCTGTGGTTGATCAGGTCATGGAGCGGATTGAGCGTCGTCCTAAGCGAATGGCGAAGTGGGGCGGTATGGCGATCGCAGCGATGCTGATCGGTGCCATTTCAACCGTCTTGTCTCCCGCCAGCCAACAATTTTCAGGACAATTTGCGCAATCGTCTATGCCATCTGCCGAGGCCGATGGATTGATGATTGCGCTCGATCGCCCCTTAATTGATATCCCCGAAGATGGCACCAAGGCCATGCCAAGCGGTAAGGTATGGTCGAATATCGAAGTTCGCTAATGGCTGTTGCTCAGTGCGATCGCACGAAAATCTAACGACGAATCGTTTTTGGGCTTTCCAACTTTGCTGGAAGGCCCAAATTTTTATTGGTTCAAATGATTGGTTCAAAGCAGTCATTCTCAATAGGACTTACGCACTTCATCCGAAAAACCATTCAACTGCGTAAGTTCTGTGCTTAATAGGGAAGCGGTTTGGAAGGCGACGCGATCGCCCGAGTTCCGCTCCAGTTTCCCGATGAGACGACAACGCCACCGAAATGCTGCACTCGGTCCACACTCATGATGTAGCCCCACACCTGCCCCAGGGAAACGCCATCCGGTCTTTGTATCGCAATGCGCTGGCGATTGTATTCGTTTTGCTCAGCAGGGCGATCGCTTTGATAATCTTCCAGCTCATCTAACCGAGCCAGCACTGACGCATTTTGCAACGTGAGCACATACCCCCACACAGTTCCGGCTTCAGCTGTCATGGCTGGGTAGCCAACTGGCAAGTCATAGAGTTTGCCTGGGGCGATCGCAGGTTCACAGGCTACGATGCGCCCTTCGCAGTAGTGAGCATGGTAGTACTCCCCCGGCTTAAGCGTTCCATATACAAAGACCCGAAGCTCCTCAGACATTGCATCAACTCATGAGTTCCGCCATCACTAGCAAACCGGATCACTTTGCTCGCGTCAATCTAGGCCACGGCAGAACGGCCCAGAGCTGATGCGATCGCCCATCGGTCATGAGCAGCGTTTGGCCGCATGAAACCCAAGCAAAATCATTCAGCCCCAGTCGCATGATGGGTTCCAACTCCCTTTAGAATGGGAAAGGCAAACCCCAAAAAACTCAAAAGGAGTTGCGTTCGTGGAGTCCCGATACAATCCTGCAGCGATTGAGGAAAAGTGGCAACAGGCATGGGAAGCCGAAGGTCTGCATGGCACAAATGAAGATGCCAGCAAGCCCAAGTTTTATGCGCTGTCAATGTTTCCGTATCCATCGGGCAATCTGCACATGGGTCACGTGCGCAACTACACCATCACCGATGTCATTGCTCGGGTGCACCGCATGAAGGGCTACCGCGTGCTGCACCCCATGGGTTGGGATGCATTTGGTCTGCCCGCAGAGAATGCCGCCATCGACCGAGGCGTTCATCCAGCAAAGTGGACTTACCAAAACGTGGCGCAGATGCGCGGTCAACTCAAGCAGTTGGGCCTGTCCTATGATTGGGAGCGCGAAGTCACAACCTGCTCACCAGATTATTACCGCTGGACGCAGTGGCTCTTTTTGGAATTTTTCAAAGCGGGCTTGGCTTATCAAAAAGAGTCTGCTGTGAACTGGGACCCCATTGACCAAACAGTACTCGCCAACGAGCAAGTCGATAGCGAGGGCAAGTCATGGCGATCGGGAGCCAAGGTAGAGCGCCGAATGCTGCGGCAGTGGTTCCTTAAAATCACCGACTATGCTGAGCAATTGCTCAAGGATTTAGATCAGCTAGAGGGCTGGCCTGAGCGAGTGCGCCTCATGCAGGAAAACTGGATTGGCCGCTCGACAGGGGCGCAGGTCGTGTTTAAGACCGAGGCTGGCGATGAGTTGCCAATTTTTACCACTCGGCCCGATACTCTTTGGGGCGCTACATTCATGGTGCTGTCGCCAGAGCATCCTTTAGTCGAGTCGTTAACCACAGCAGAGCAAGCGCATGTGGTCAATGCTTACCGGACTGAGGCTGCTGGCAAGAGCGAAATTGACCGCACCGCCGAGGATCGAGAAAAGACGGGGGTGTGGACGGGCAGCTTTGCAGTGAACCCGGTCAGCAACGAGCGGATTCCCATTTGGATTGCCGACTATGTGCTGATGGGCTATGGCACTGGCGCGATCATGGCGGTTCCAGCTCACGACCAACGAGATTTTGAGTTTGCCCGGAAGTACAGTCTGCCTGTGCGGGTTGTGGTGCAGCCACCGGATGATCTGCTGGATGGGCACACGATGAAAGTGGCCCATGTTGGTGAGGGGGTCATGGTGCACTCTGGCCCGTTGAACGGGGCGGCTGCGGGCAAAGGCCCAGGCCAAAGTGTGGAACGGGCGATCGCATGGTTGGAAGAGCAGGGCTTGGGCAAAGGCACGGCCAACTATCGGTTGCGCGATTGGCTCATTTCGCGGCAGCGGTACTGGGGATGTCCCATTCCGGTGGTGCATTGTCCCAATTGTGGGCCGGTGGGTGTGCCATCCGATCAGTTGCCTGTGCAGTTGCCTGAGGATGTGGAGTTCTCTGGTCGGGGACCGTCGCCCCTGGCCAAGCTGGAGTCGTGGATCAGGGTGCCGTGCCCCAGCTGTGGCACGCCTGCCCGCCGCGAAACCGACACCATGGACACCTTCATTTGCTCATCGTGGTACTTTTTGCGGTATCCCGATGCCCAAAATGATGAGCAAGTGTTTGACCCCAGCAAGACTAACGATTGGATGCCGGTTGACCAATATGTGGGCGGCATTGAGCACGCAATTTTGCATCTACTATATTCGCGGTTCTTTACCAAGGTGCTGCGCGATCGCGGCTTACTCAATTTTGACGAGCCGTTCAAGCGGCTGTTGACTCAGGGCATGGTGCAAGCCGCTGCCTACAAAAATCCGGTCACCGGCAAGTACATTACCCCATCGGATATTGCTGACTTGAGCGATCCACGCGACCCCGTAACCGGCGACAAGCTAGATGTCGTGTTTGAAAAGATGTCGAAATCGAAGTACAACGGCATCGATCCCAAAGAAGTGTTGGGCAAGTACGGCGCTGACACTGCCCGCATGTTCATTCTCTTTAAAGCTCCACCTGAAAAGGATTTGGAATGGGATGATGCGGATGTGGAAGGACAGTTTCGCTTCTTGAACCGGGTGTGGCGTTTGGTGGCAGAGTTTGCCGATCATCCCCGCGAAAGCGTTGCAGCCAATGCCGACCTCTCCAAACCGGAGAAAGATTTGCGCCGTGCCATTCACACCGCTATCCAGGCCATTACCGAAGACTTAGAAGGGGACTATCAGCTCAACACGGCGGTTTCGGAGCTGATGAAGCTGAGCAATGCCCTGAGCGATGCCTCCGACAAGTCCACGTCGGTGTATGCCGAAGGCATTGAAACGTTGCTGTTACTTCTGGCACCGTTTGCCCCACACATTGCCGAGGAGCTGTGGCATCTTTTGGGGCATGCCGACTCCGTGCACCAGCAGGGATGGCCCAAGGCCAACCCCGAAGCCTTGGTGGTCGATGAAATTCCGTTGGTGATTCAGGTGATGGGCAAAACGCGGGGCACGATCCAGGTTCCCGCAAAGGCCAGCAAAGATGACCTGGAAGCCTTGGCGAAGGAATCTGACTTGGCGAAAAAATACATTGAGGGCAAGACCATCAAGAAAGTGATTGTGGTGCCGGGTAAACTGGTGAACTTTGTGGTGAGTGAGTAAGGTACGTCATCCCTTTCTTGAGGAACCCTGAGCAGCTTCCCGTTCCCATGGTTTTCCAGGTTAACGTCAGTTTCGGTTAAAGGCTTTTCTGGGGATTGCGCGTTGCGCGAACCGCTGAAGTGCCCATTTTTGCGTGCGCGTCGCGCACGAAAAATTGGGCACTTCAGCTTATCCAAAACTCAGGTTAGGTTACGGCGCGAGTTCATACCCGTTGCGGCCCGTTTTCTTCATCCGATAGAGGGCTTCATCTGCCCGGTCAATGATGAATTGGAACGGGACCTTAAGCATCGGTTGAGCTGTGGCAATTCCCATGCTGATAGTAATTTGGGTGGAGCTAGGAGAGGTGAGGTGCGGAATCGCCAGCTCTGCCAGGTGTTGCTGAATGTGCTGAGCAACCTTGACAGCACCCGCTCGATCCGTATTCGGCAAAATGATGGCAAACTCTTCTCCGCCGTAGCGTGCCACAACATCGGCTGGACGATAGACCGCTCGCTGGATGGCCAGAGCAACCTGGGCCAAACAGGTATCCCCGGCTAAGTGCCCATAGGTATCGTTGTAAGCCTTGAAGTGGTCGATATCGCACAGAATGAGGCTTAGGAGCGATCGCTCTCGGGTGAGTCGCAGCCATTCTTTTTGCAGATACTCATCGAAATAGCGACGATTGGGCAGGCCAGTGAGTTTGTCATGGGTGGCGATGTGCTGGAGTTCGCGGTTAACCTGCAATAGCTGCTGGTACAGCTCAGATTGTTGGATGGCGATCGCCACCTGATACGACACCTGAGTTAGCAGCTCCATTTCCGCCGCGTTCCATATTCGCGAGCCAGAACATTGATGCACCACTAGCAACCCCCACAACTCATCATTGCGAACGATAGGTTGTAACAGCATCGCTCGTACCTGATTGGCCTGCAAAAAGTGAACGCACGGTTGGGGCAGCCCTGCCTTACCAACATCCGTAATGGCACACACCCGCTCACCAGTGAACGACTCCAACCCACAAGGCTTGAGCATGTTGCCCAGCTCAATGCTTTGGCCCAGCAGAGATCCATAGTTGCCGCTGTACGATTCAGCAATGACTCGTCCGGTTGTGTTGGCTGTCACGGTGCGGCTGTCTAGTCGGCATATCAACACGCGATCGCTCTGGAATGCCTCGCGCAGATCCAATACTGTCGTATCCAAAATTTCGCTCAGGTTCAGCGATTGACGAATGTGCTGCCCAATGGACCCAATTAAGCGATCGCGATCGGCCTGTTGCTGAATTTGGACTTCCATTTGTTTGCGATCGGTAATATTGCGCCCTTCAGGAATCAGCAACACCACATTTCCAGCAGCATCAAAAATGGGCCGCAGTGAAAAGTCAATGGTAATCATTTGACCACCCCGACCCTGTACATCAACCTCGTAGCGCACAAACTTGCCCTCGGCGGCTTGAGCGATCGCCTCCCGCAGCTGAATCGGAATTTTGGGCGACACCCGCCAACAGCCCAGTTCCCAAAAGAAACGCCCCACCACATCGGCTCGCTGCAATCCACCAAAATCGAGCGCTGTTTGGTTCGCTTCCAGCACCATGCCATCCGGTGTCAACAAACCAATGAACTGATACATGTGGTCAAAAATGGCGTGGAACCGTCGCTCACTTTCCTGAAGTGCCTGTTCAGACCGCACATAGTCCGTCATGTCGCGCACCATCACCAGCACCTCATCGGCACTCATCGGCACAATGCGCGCTTCTTCATGGCGTAGCTCGCCATCCACTTCAATCGTTTGGGAGTAGCACTGGATCTGCCCTGTATCCAGAGCCATGGTGATGTACTGCATCCGCTTTACCGCCAGGTCATGGGGCATCTCTTGATACACCGACTGCTGCCAATTAGGCTCAGTGGGTCGCCACAGCTTAATGGATTCCCCAGCAATTAAGTCATGGAAAAATCCTTCCCGGTTAATACAAACCAGCATATCGGGAATGGCCTCTAGCATGGCCTGCTTGGCAGTCTCGCTCAGGCGGAGGGCCGCTTCGACGGCTTTGCGCTTGGTAATGTCGGTAAACGAGGCCACCACCGCATGGGGGTTCTCTTCATGTGCGGCTTTGATGGGCTGGGCGTTGATCGAAATCCAAGTCAGCGACCCATCGGGTTTGTGAACGCCCATGATCACATTGGTTTGAGGCTGGCCCGTGCGCAGAGCCAACATAGCTGGATGCCGATCTGCCGGAAAGGGCGAGCCATCTTCATGCACCGCATGCCAATGTGGCCCGATGGAAGTACAGCCCATCATTTGCTCTTGCGATAAACCCAAAATGGCCTCTGCACTAGCATTACAGGCGATAATTTGGCCATTGGCCTGTTGCAGCACAATACCCTCCGCCATCGCGGCAATCACCGAGCGGTAGCGGGTTTCGCTCTCTTGCAGTGCGGCTTCCATCGCTTTGCGCTCGGAAATATCGGTGTGGGTACCAATCACCCGCAGTGGTTTGCCATCTTCTGTCCAGCGAAAGACTCGTCCCCGATCTAAGATCCATTTATACGAGCCATCTTTGCATCGCACCCGATACTCGCTGACATATTGCGGCGTGTGGCTCTGAACGTGGTTTTCGATCGCTGCATACACTTTTGCTTTATCGTCGGGATGCACCCGACTATCCCACTCGCTGAGGCGATCGCCAATTTCGTGATCTGCATATCCCAGCATGTCCTTCCAGCGACGCGAGAAGAACACTGTGTCGGTTTGGACATTCCAATCCCACACGCCATCCCCGTTTCCTTCTAGGGCATACTCCCAACGAGCTTCCTGTTCTCGCAGGACCGCTTCGATTTGCTTGCGTTCTTCTTCAATGCGTTTGCGATCGCTCACATCCTGCACATAGCCCAGGTAGTGCGTGATCTGCCCCTGGGCATTGCGCACCACCGTTGTAAAGTCGTACAGCCAGCGATAGCTACCATCGGCATGATGCAACCGATACGACTGTTCAAACCAGGGCACCTTTGCCGCAGAATAATCCTGCACCTCTCGCCACACCTGTGCCATATCATCCGGATGAATTAGGTCTGCATACCGCACACGACCTTGAATCAACGCCTCAGGCAAATAGCCAAACTGTTCGTATACATTGGGCGAAACCTCTTCAACAGCCCAACCATCCGACACTCGCCAACGAAACATAACCGTTGGCCCAGCCTTGAATAACCGATGGCTTGCCAATAAAGTAGACTCTGTTGGGTGACGGGTAAGCACACCTTCGACCAACACAGCAGAGCTTCCCTCCGCCGTCGAGCAGTAAGAGCTCTGAAATTTGAGGCTGCACCACTGCCCATCTACATATAGATCAGTGAGATCTGGGGTTGGGTTGCCAGCCTGAAATTGTTCAACGTACTGCAGCACTCGTTGCTCAGCGATCGCGCCCGTATCAACAGGTTCAGCCAGCGCATCGTTCATCACAGCAGCATGGCCAAGGGCCAATGCAGCGTTGTTGGCCCATGTTAACTGAACGGGTTGAGCTGCACAAATCCAGATTGGAGTATGCAGTGCTTGATATGCACGGAAGTGAGCAGAAGTTAACTGTTCCGCCTGATTCATATATTGCGCTGAGAAACGTGAGGAGGCTCAACTTTGCGAAAAGGAACAAGTATATATTTCCCAGCTCGTCAACTGCGGGGGAACTGACTTTACCCTTCGTCAAAACTGAAATTACTTCGGATTAAAGAATTTTCAAAACTTATCAGCAAGATTGCCTGAAGCGTGCTGAGCTTACAAATTCACGGTTTAAAGCCACCCGATTTAAAGTCACCAATTGATTCAAATCATCTACTGCCCTTTGCACTGAGTCACTGATATCCATTGCACGGGTCTCAGTTCAGCACAACCCTTCTTTTTGCCTGTCCAAACGTGTCCGGCGAATTATTGTTGTGCTTGATGCTGCGATTTACTCCAGGGTAGCGAACACGGAGCGATCGCCTTCCGTATCAATTCACATCCTGATCAATCCTTATCAATTGGACGGCATCTACTGGATTTGCGCCTGGGGTAGCTTGCAAACTCAAGCCCGCCTATTTTGGCAGTTCTTGCCAGCAACATCCCACTAAAAATCGGGCTTGCCGAAATTCGACAGACCCGATTGCGACTACTTCTGTTAGGACAGTCCAATGGTTTAGCACACAAAATTCAATCATTGTGCGATCGCTCTCTTGGGGGAGTGCAACACCAGACACCTCACCAAGAATTGCACCTGATTTAATGTCGATTCGTTAAACCATGAAACCACAGGCTGACGCATTGAGCGCGATTAATACAGGCCAAGCCAGGAGAGAACCCCTTGTCCGGTCACAAATTCGATGGCCAGCGTGATGACAAACCCCACCATCGCAGCCCGCCCATTCAAACGTTCGGCATACTCATTAAAGCCAAATTTGGGAGTGACAAGATTGGGCGATACCGTGGGTTGAGGAGGCGATTGAGTCATTGTTACAAAACTTTACTCGTCGCCCTTATTGTAGCTTGAGTTTGGGGATTCGTTTGATGTCAATCTCGCTACATCCTGGATTGGATGAACAGGCCAAAGCCCAAAAACCATCCATCATGAAAGCCTGGGATATGCGGCATCGCCTGCGATATTCGCAAAATCATTCACTTCAGGCGATCGCACCCTTAAAAAACCAAAGGGATGTTCTAGACATTGGAAACACAACCAAAGAGAGCATCACAGAAAATAGGGCATTGCAAAAAACAGAGCATTGCAAAAAACCTACATAGCAGGCTCAGCCTTGTGTCAGAAGGTTCTGAGCCACCGCCAGCAAAAGTCTAACTAATTGGTCGGTGGCGATCCCACCGCTTGGGTGATGGGTCGACGAGGGCACTCACTCTAAGCTAGACATGAGAGATAGCATTTTACCGTTGTGTTCAGAACAGACTTTCGATTCGTTTGTTGGCTGACAAAATCGCTACAGCAGGACTTCAACAAACTAAGTGAACGGTTGAATGCTGAATTGGGACTCACTTAACAATTCGTTCGAATGGCGAGGTTAAACATGGAAATTGGCGTTCCCAAAGAAATCAAAGATTTAGAGTTTCGGGTGGGGCTGAGTCCTGCTAGTGTGCGGGTACTGACCGATGCGGGCCACTCTGTTGTGGTAGAAACCCAAGCAGGACACGGTTCTGGATTTGCCGATGAAGCCTATGAAGCGGTGGGAGCCAAGATTGTTGGCAGCGCAGCTGAAGCATGGAATCGAGAAATGGTTGTCAAGGTCAAAGAACCACTGCCGCCAGAGTACCCCTTAATGCAGAAAGAGCAGTTGCTTTTTACCTACCTGCACCTGGCGGCGGCTCGTGAGCTCACCGAACAGCTGATGCATGCGGGAGTAACGGCGATCGCCTACGAAACCGTAGAACTCCCCAACCGCACGCTGCCCTTGCTCACCCCCATGAGCATCATTGCCGGACGGCTGTCGGTTCAGTTTGGTGCTCGCTTTTTGGAAAAACAGCAGGGTGGACGGGGTGTGCTGCTGGGTGGTGTACCCGGGGTTAGCCCCGGTCGGGTTGTGATTTTGGGAGGTGGCGTTGTGGGTACCGAAGCCGCCAAAATGGCGATCGGTTTGGGCGCTCAGGTGCAAATTTTTGATGTGAATGTAGAGCGGCTCGGGTATCTAGAGACTCTGTTTGGTTCACGAGTGGAACTGCTGTACAGCAGCCCTGCCCTGATTGAACCGGCGATCGCCCAAGCCGATTTAGTCGTGGGTGCGGTGCTGGTGCCAGGGCGCAAAGCTCCCACGCTCGTTTCGGCAGCCATGGTGGATGAAATGCGCACCGGCTCGGTGATTGTGGATGTCGCGGTGGACCAGGGCGGCTGTGTGGAAACCATGCACGCCACCTCTCACAGCCAACCCACCTATGAGGTGTCGGGCGTGGTGCATTACGGCGTGCCCAACATGCCCGGAGCCGTTCCCTGGACGGCCACACAGGCATTGAACAACAGTACCCTGCCCTACGTGGTCAAGCTCGCCAATCACGGCATCAAAGCGCTGGAGCTGGATGAATCGCTGGGACGAGGGTTGAATGTGTGGCATCACGACCTCGTGCATCCAGCGGTGCAGCAGGTCTTCCCAGATTTGGTGAAGTAGCGTTTTAGGTTGCCGAGGCAAGTTGTGTCTTTGGTCGTTGGATGGTGAGCCGGGCTCATCATCCAACGACCAAACCCATAGCCTTAGTAGCGGATGCGTGGATCGATCCAGGCATTGACAATATCGATAATGATGGAGGCGATCGCCACAATCACCCCAAAAAACACCATAATGCCCTGCACAACGGGATAATCACGAAACTCGATCGCTTGATACAGCCGATTAGCCAGGCCAGGCCAGTTAAAGGTGACCTCGGTCAAAATCGCGCCCCCCAGCAGCGAAGCAACCGTTAGACCAAACACCGTTACAACCGGAATGAGGGCATTTTTGAGCGCATGGGATATGACAATGCGCCGTTCGGGAATGCCTCGTGCCCGTGCAGCTTCCACATAATCCGATCGCAGCGTTTGCTTCAGGTTGATCCGCACAATCCGCTCAAAGATGCCACTGAGCAAGATACCCAGCGTGAGGCTAGGCAAAATCAAATAGTGAATGGTGGTGAAGAATGCGCCAAAATCGAGCCGGAGCAGGCTGTCCAGCAGATACAGTCCCGTTGGTCCCTGCGGCGGATTTGCCGATAGCGGAAAGCGCGACCCAATCGGAAACCACCTCAACTGCACCGCAAACAGCAGCTGCAACAACATACCAAACCAATAAGTCGGCAAGGCATAGGTCAGGATGCCAAACAGCCGCCCGCCCGCATCGACCGGAGTATCGGGTTTGGATGCAGCCAGCGACCCAACGACAATGCCAACCCCCAGCGCAATGAGCATGGCGATGACCGTTAGCTCTAGCGTCGCGGGAAAGTGCTGCTGAATGATGCGCCAAACGGATTGCCCCTGACTGGTCAACGATGTTCCCAAATCCAATCGCGCTAGTTCACCCAGGTACCGCACGTACTGAAGAGGCAGTGGTGCATTCAGCCCCAGCCGCTCGCGCATGGCTTCTTTGGCGGCTTCAGGAGCGCGGGCACCCAGCACCGCATCGACTGGATCGCCAGGAGTCGCCCGCAGCAGCAAAAACACAACCGTGACGATGGTGAGCAGCATCAGCGGCAAGAGCAACAGCCGCGACAGCACATAATATTGCAGCGATCGCGATCGAGAAGCCATTACTTACTAATTTTCCAGAGGAGGAACTGCTGAGTGGGCTCGATCGCCACATCTTTCACATTATCCTGGGCAAACACGTAGTCCTTGTTTTGCCAAAGGGGAATATAGGGCACATCAGCAACTAAGAGATCTTGCAACTCGCTGAAAATTTCTTTGCGATCGCTATCGTCGCGATCGGCCCGCTGCGCCCGCACCAAATCGTTGGCTTTTTGGCTGTAGTAGAAGGAACCATTGCCCTGGCTTGCACCACTTTCACACAGGGTTTCAGGCGAACCCTGGTCACAGGTCAAAAAAGGTTGCACAAAGTTATCGGGATCGAAGAAGTCGGGATACCAGTTCAGCAACACCGTTTGATACACGCCATTATCAACGCCTTGCGAAAGGGTGGCACGCTCGGCACTGTTCACTGTTACAGTCACCAACCCCGGCAACGCAGTTTCAATTGATTCCTTCAGGGTGTTGGCGACAATACCGCGCACCGTTGAAGCTGAAGGATACCAGACTTCAAAATTGAGCGGATTGGATTCGGAATAGCCTGCAGCCGTCAAAAATTCGCGCGCTTTCTCAAAGTCGCCATCGCCATAGGCATCTTGAAACACCGGCTTGTGGCTGTCGAACCCAGTCGGAATGATGCTGTACAGCGGCGAAGCCTGTCCCTGAAAAACGCGCTCGTTGATCAGGTTGCGATCGATCATGGCGGCGATCGCCTTGCGCACATTCAGGTCGCTGGTGGGTTCAATCTTTTGGTTGAGGGTCATGTAGTTGACCACGTTGGTGCCCGCTTCAATCGTGGTCCAACCGCCCTGATCTGCCTCGCGCTCCAGGCTGGCAATTTGATCCGGCTCTAAGGTTTGGTAGGCCACATCCAAACTCCCCGTATGGAACGTGTTGTACAGGTTGGCACCGCTGGCGTAAATCTGAATATCGACCCCGTCGTTGGCAGGCTTTTCACCCCAATAATCAGGGTTAACATCCAGCTTGATGGAATCGGGATTGAGGGAGGCCAGCTTGTAAGGCCCCGTTCCCACAAAGGTATCGGGCTTGAAGCTGCCTTCTCCAATTTCATAAGACGCAGGGGAAATCGGCGTAACGCCCCAAAAGGTGAGTAAAGAGGTAAACGCAGCGAATGGATACTTGAGTGTGATGGTCAGCTCGTTGGGGCCACTAGCGGCAACGTTGTCCACCACATCTCCCAACAAAAAGGCTGGGCCACCGCCATTTTGGATAAACCGATCGATGGAAAACTTCATCACTTCGGCGTTGAAGTCGGTGCCGTCGTGCAGCTTGACGCCTTCCCGAAGAGGAATAGTGTAGGTGAGGCCATCGTCGCTAACCGTGGGCATTTCGGTGGCAAGCTGGGGCTCTAGCTCGGTCGTGCCAGGGCGATAGGTATAGAGGCGATCGCCCATGTTGTACAGCAAAATCCCTGTAAAGATGGTGTAGGCATCGGCAGGGTCAAGCGTTTCAACCTTTTGGGTGGTGCCCATGGTGATGCGGCCCCCAGTTGCATCGGTGGGGGAGCCTGCATCGGTGCCCGAGGTGGAGTTTTGTTGGCCAGCACAGCCCACAATCAACGCCACACACAGCCCAAACAAGGCAAAAAACTTCAGGAACGACCGCCGCGAAAAGCCTAACCAGCTCATAAATGTCCAGGGGGTTTATAGCTATCAGCACTCATTTATAGCGCGTTGGGGTCGATAACTCAATCCAAAAACCCTGAGCGATCGCCCCTGGCATTCAGACAAATAGACCCTGCAAAACGATGCAGCACTAAGCCTGGCCATCAAGGGCATTTTTCAGCAGACGAGAGAGTTGCTGCACCGAGGCCCGTGGCGAAAGCCGAGGTAACTGCACCCATGCCGTACTGCGACCGTTTTCATTCGTGTGATTTCCTTTGCCATTGTTGTGGCTCTGCGTCTTATCCCAAAACAAAACGGGAATTTCGTATTGATACGCAGCAAACCACTGGGGATTCGTTGTAATGTCTCGAATCTCCAATTCGATAGGGATATCCTCAATTTGCTCGAGTTTTTCGATCAACCCTTCGCACAAATGGCAGTCGGGCTTGCTGTAAAGGATTAAGTACATAGCAACGTTTTTTTGAAGGATATTATGGTTGCTTTTTAGAGTTGGGCGGGCCTAGACCTGTCATCATCCAGTCGTGGTTAAACGGTTGGGATCAGCTGTAACCAGACTGTTGCGACGAGATGGGTCGTACCGCTTCTGCCTAGAGGAACCATGCATCAATTTTCGCGCCAAACCATGCAGATTTCTTGACGCCATCACCGCCTTCGCCCAGCCCAGCACCCAACTCACGCCCCAAAAATGAGTTGCCAACAGAGTTGCCAACATTACCCGAAATGACGCCGTATCTTAAAGCCGAAGGCGATCGCACCTCAACCAGATGTATTGATTTGGTTAAACCTCACTTCCTCGGTAGGAATACGTGCCTACTCACGATATGATGAACCGAGTGACACCAGTGTAGAACTCACTATGGCAACTCCAACCGAATCCCCGCTTCAAATCCAGAACCTCAACCTGGATGAATTGAACGAAAAGTTTGAAACCGCCCACCCCATCGAAATTTTGGAATGGGTTGTTAGCAACATTCCTACTGGGTTGGTACAGGCTAGCGCCTTCAACGTCGATGATATGGTCATTACCGACATTCTGTATCGTCAGGTCAAGGTCCCCAACCCGGTTCCGGTCATGTTTTTGGATACGCTGTACCATTTCCCTCAATCGCTGGAATTGGTCGCCAAAGCCAAAGAGACCTACAACCTGAATCTGCAAGTTTACAAAACCCTGGAAGCAAACACCCGTGAAGAGTTTGTGGCCAAGTTTGGTGAAGCTCTGTGGGAAACGGATGTGCGCGCTTTTCACCGGGTAACGAAGATTGAGCCGCTAAATCGGGGTTTAGATGAGCTGAATGCGATCGCCTGGATTACGGGTCGCCGCCGCGATCAGGCCGTAACTCGCACCCGCTTGGAAATTTTTGAAATCGACCCCAACAACCGCCTCAAGATCAACCCCATCGCCACCTGGACTCGCAAAGAGTCTTGGGCCTACGTGGCCGAACACGGCGTCATTTACAATCCCCTGCACGACCAGGGCTATCCCAGCATTGGCGATGAGCCGCTGACCACTCCTGTGGCCGAGGGTGAAGATGAGCGGGCCGGACGCTGGCGCGGCATGGGCAAAACCGAGTGTGGCATCCACATGGAAGACTAATCGCTTCCCATACAACCTTGATCAGGCCCATCCTGGATGGGTGGTTCACTCAAACAAAACCCGCGCCTACTTAAAATAGGCGCGGGTTTTGCAAAAGCAAAACCTGGGTTTTGGATAAGCTGAAGTGCCCATTTTTGTGTGCGCGTTGCGCACGCAAAAATGGGCTTTTCTGAGGTTGGCAAAGGTTTGGGTGAACCGAAATTTTAGGACTGGAATTTTTAGGACTGGCTTGCCAAGACCAACAGAGCGTTGACGATCGCCGATGCAGCAGGTGAGCCACCTTTGCGGCCTTCTATGCGAATTTGGGGGACTGCAAGTTGAGCGATCGCCGCCTTCGATTCCAAGACCGAGATAAATCCAACAGGTGCAGCAACCACCAGTGCAGGCGACATCGTGCTTTGAGCCATGCGATCGCACAACGCTAGCAACGCTGTCGGAGCATTGCCCACCACAAACATGGCCTGCGGAGCCTGCTCCCAACAGCGAATCATCCCCGTTTCAGTACGGGTTTTGCCCGGTTCTGCCTCAGATGCCTCATCTACGGCAACCCATATCGGGTTTTGAAACGTTTTGGCGACCAGGGAGGCAATCCCGTACTTCACCATGTTCACATCCACCACGATGGGCACCTGCTGGCGCAACGCGGCGATCGCCCCCAAAATGGCACCGGGGCTACAGTAAACCAGATCTTTGAACTCAAAGTCGGCGGTGCTGTGAATGACGCGACGCACAATCGCATACTCATCGGGAGAGAGCGCATGGTCGCCCATCTCCCGATCGATGACCGCAAAGCTTTGCTCCAAGATGGGGTGGTTAAGAGCCATCGCAAACGGCTCCAGTTAAAGTTCCACCGTGGGCCACTCAGGTTCGCGGTAGTAGCGCGTCATATCGTCAAACTTGCGCAACTCTGCCCGATGAATCCACAAGGGAGCCGAGTTATCGGTATTCAACCATTCCAAATTGATATCGCTGAGGGTTTGGCCCAAGGCATCTCGATCCAGCGATTCGGGAAGGATGCCAAAGTAGCCCAAGGTCACGTGGGCCGTGAGATGATACTGCGGATCGATTCCCAACCCCATCAGGTCATGATCTTGATAGATGGCACGACGCAGCGTGAGCACTTTGTCGTAGGAGCTTTCATCCTTGGGAGCCAAACACACGCTAATCGCTCGCGTTCGCAGGTTTAAGCCCAGCGCTTGCCAATAGGCAGGGCGATCGCCCTGAAAGGCGGCTTTGCTTTGCCCAAACAGATGAGCAATGCGATCGCGCAATTTTTGCTCAAAGTTTGGGTCGGCCGTGGCCGCTTGAAACGACGTATCCCAAATCAGATCCGCCAGCGTCATGTGAAAGCTTTCGGGAGGAACGGGAACGACCATTCCCGACGGCAAAGCCTGAACAACCTGCTGCTGAAGCGTACGCAACTGCTCATAAAAGGCAGCATTTTCGCTGTCGTCTTCCCACGGCGGCGTAATGATGGAATAGCCCGGGAACGGAGCAACGGTATAGCTACCATCTGCCTGCTGTTGGTACTTGGGAGAGGCTTGGATATGCTGCGCTTGAGACTTGTGCGCCTCGGGCAGGGTAAGCCGTGCTACCCGATTGATGTAAATCTGAAACGTATCGTCCAACCTAGTCGCCTCGCAGTAAATGTAAAACTGGTAAATCGCTCGTTTTTTATCCTGTATTCAGAAATCCCGAAATTGAATTCGGGTGCTTGAATGGGGCAACGTTTCTTAACTCAGGGTTGACACAGCTCAACGCCGGTATGCACCGGCAAGAAAGTGAGATGCATTAACATCATAGCTATGGTGCAGAAACGAGATAAACCGAACGGGAATCGGGCAAAACGATTGTGGGATCAAGGCCATGCGATCGCCTACCCAAGCAATCTTGATCATGAGATATTCCCTTAATGTAAAGGGTTTGGAACCAAAAATGAGACTGCCTCGCTCAAGGACGTTACAAAAAGACACTACATATATCGCGTGAGCTGTACTCGGTAGCGATCTTTTTTGGTAACAGCAATGTCGCCGACTTCCAGCCGTCCTTTGCCGCGAATGGCCACCAAATCTCCAGCTTTGAGGGCATGGCTGGGCTGGCTAATGTCCTTCCAATTCACACGCACATCGCCTGCGTTGATGAGATCCACCATCTTGCTGCGCGACATGCCAAATCCCGCAGAGGCGATCGCATCCAACCGCAGCGAGGCTTCCACAGTGGCCATTTCCTTTTTCTTAGGTTCCCGAATTTTCAGTTCACTCGGGTCAATTAGGCGAGTTTTTACGGGTACAGAGCGCACCTGAGACAGGCTCACCGTCAAAAATTCCACTAGCTCTGGTGCCACAATGGCCTGCGCGCCGCGCTCACCCAATACCAGCACATCGCCCGTCTTTTCGCGCACAATGCCCGTTCCCAACATCGCCCCCAAAAAGTCGCGATGGGTGGCGGTATCAAACAAGAAGTTGCCGCTAATTTCAATCGCGGCGATCGCCACTTGGGTTTCGTCAAGCGGTAGTTCTGAGCGGGCGATCGCCACACGCTGCCGCTCCGCCTGGGGATAGCCCCCCCATGCCACAAGCTGCACTTCGGTTAGCCGCGCAAACAGATGTTTGACCTCGGCCAACTCTGGAGGAGAGAGGAAATCGGTACACACCACCTCCCAAGTTTTGATGGCTTGCTCGGCCAGGTCGATGACCCGCACAGCGGTGTCTCGATTTTCAATGCCTTTAAGTAATTCGTCGCGTGGTAGCATTCCTGCTGGTTTGTAACGGGTCAAATTCAGCACTGCCGAATGGTTTTGCGCAGATTCGGAGTAGTGCCGCTTTTCCATTATGCGGTGAGCGGGCATGGGCGATCGCCAGCAGGCGATAGGGAAAACCCGAATTCGGTTCAGGCTTCAGCGTTGTCGAACACCAAAGTCGAACACGAGAGTTCGCAACTGGTCATTCGATCTCTGCGTTCAAGCGATGGGTGCGGAGTTTCAGGCTCTAGGCCCAACCGACAGGTATAGATGCTGGGCGGGATCGAGAGCCACCCGGTTGGTTGGGTAATTTTGCTTATTCACCGCCCTCATCGTCTTCCCCGTCCTGCTAGGATCGAGAAAGCAAGCCCTTATGGTGTGAATTCGCGGATCATGTCTTTAGATAACCTACGGGATCTGTATCAACAGGTCATTTTGGAACGCTACAAAAAGCCGCGCAACAAAGGCAAAACCAACCCAATCGATCGCTACCAAAAGGGACACAATCCCTCCTGTGGCGACACGATCGAGCTAACGCTTAAGCTCGATGCGGCAGGCGATCGCATTGAAGAGGTGAAGTTTGACGGGGAAGGATGCGCCATTTCCATGGCATCGGCAGACCTCATGGCCGAAGCATTGCGTGGCAAAAAGGTAGAGGAAGCATTAAGCATGGTGCAGCGCTTTCAAGCCATGATGCGAGGGGAGGATGAGTTTCCCCAAGAGCTGCGCAAGCTAAATGTGATGCAGGGTGTGGCGCAGTTTCCGGTGCGCATTAAGTGCGCCAACTTGAGCTGGCATACGCTCAAAGCTGCCCTGGAGCAAGCCCAAGCAGACGTGGGCGAGTTTGTGAGCAACGAGGCGATCGATTAGGCGGCATCTCGCTGGATCATTCAGCCAGAGTCGTGAACAGAACTCGCATGCTGTATCGGCGCGATCGCCCAATCCAGGCTAGATTCTGCCTTTACCGTTCGTTGCACGACTTTATTTCTGTTAATGTGAGTATTGCTTACTACAATTTGCTACTGCGATAGCAATGCCGGGGTGAGAGTGTTATGGGAATGTATGTGCCGACAACGGCAGATTTTTTGAAGATTGCTCAGTGGTCGGGAATTTTTACCCTGGTCTGTGGGGCGATCGCCATTTTGGGCTTTTTGTTTAAGTGGGGCATCCGGTTTCGCTTTGTTGGCGTGACTGGCTTTATGGCGGTGCTCACAGTCGGGTTGTTTTCCCTGAGCCTGTTTCCACTCACGCGCACCATCATTCCTGGAGCGGTTCGCTACACCAGCGTTTACGACTCGGGCTCCACCAATGTAGTCATCACCGTTCCAACTCCCCTCACCGAAGAGGCGTTTACGGCAACCCTTCAGCAAGCTGCAAGCGACATGTTTTCACCAGGGCGATTGGGCCGGGGTGGCGAAGATCGCCTCACCATTCGAGCGCGAACGGTCATCCACCCGTCTGAGGGTGTGTCGGAACCGCTGTATTTGGGAGAAGTGCGGCGATCGCTCCTCAACCGCGACGATGAGGACATGACAATTCGCATCAACCGAGCCAACTTTGCCAAACTGCCGCAGCCCGTTGCCGAGGAAGCTGCCGCCAGCTAACTGCTCGGTTTTTTCTAACCCCGATTCATTCCCTTGACGAATCCCCTCGTCTGCCGATAACGTTCCAGGAATCTGTATTTATCGCTTCAATTTCTATCCATCGATTTCATCAATGACAAACCCGCTCAGTCCCGCCGCCAATGCGGCCTCTTCATTGATCTCCAGCATGATGGCTCCGGCTCAAGTGGTGCGCGGATCCCATGCACTGGCCCAGTCTGGAGCAGCGATCGCTCGGTTGGGCAAGCGTCCGTTGGTGGTGGGGGGCGATCGCTCCTTGGCAGCGGCTCTTCCTCAGCTTGAGCCAGCTCTTACCCAGCAGGGACTAGCCTTCGCCACGGCTCAGTATGGAGCCGATTGCAGCGAAGCCAGTTTGGAGCATCTGCGGCAGGCCGTGGCCACGCACGATGCGGATGTGGTGGTGGGCATTGGCGGCGGCAAAGCGCTGGATACAGCAAAGCTGTTGGGCTATCAAACTCAGCGCCCCGTCGTAACCGTTCCTACATCGGCGGCCACCTGTGCGGCCTGGACAGCGCTGTCAAATGTCTACACCGACGAAGGGGCATTTTTGTACGATGTGGGCTTGCCCCGCTGCCCCGAGTTGCTGATTTTGGATTACGACCTAGTGCAAACGAGCGATCGCCGCACTTTGGTTGCAGGCATTGGAGATGCGCTGGCCAAGTGGTACGAATCCTCGGTCAGCAGTGGCCATTCCGACCAAACGTTAATGATCGCCGCCGTTCAGCAAGCGCGAGTTCTGCGCGACATCCTCTTCCAAAAATCTGCCGCAGCGCTGGAAAATCCCGGTGGCGCTGTTTGGCGGGAAGTGGTAGATGCCTCGGTGCTGTTGGCGGGGGTGATTGGTGGCCTGGGTGGAGCGCAGTGCCGCACGGTTGCCGCCCACGCCGTTCACAACGGCCTCACCCACATTCCCCTTTGCCACCATGCGCTCCATGGCGAAAAGGTGGCCTTTGGCATTTTGGTGCAGCTTCGACTGGAGGAGATGGTGCAGGGCAACGGCCTCGCTTCTGCATCCAGACAGCAATTGCTCAAGTTCTACGACGAGATTGGTTTGCCCAAAACTCTGGCCGATTTGGGCTTGGCCAATGCCACCCTGGCAGAACTGGAGCAGGCAGCGGTGTTGGCCTGTCAACCCCAGTCCGATATTCATCGGCTGCCGTTTACCGTTACTTCGGCCCAACTCATGGCAGCCATGGTGTCTACCACAGCCCCCACGGGCGATGGGCGCATGGGCGATTTGAGTGGTGCTGTGTCATCTTTTGCTGAGGAGGTGTCCCGATGACGTACGACTGGATTAATCACCGGGCGGATCGGTTGCGATCGCTCCCTCCCTATGTGTTTGCCCGGTTGGATGAGCTGAAAGCCCGCGCCCGTGAGCAAGGGCTCGACCTGATTGACCTGGGCATGGGCAACCCCGATGGCCCTACGCCTCAACCCATTGTGGATGCTGCGATCGCGGCTCTTCAAGATCCCAGCAACCACGGCTATCCCCCGTTTGAAGGCACGGCCAGCTTTCGCAAGGCCATCACCGACTGGTACCATCGCCGCTACGATGTTGAGCTAGATCCCGATGGGGAAGCCTTGCCCCTACTGGGTTCCAAGGAAGGGTTGGCCCATTTGGCCATGGCCTACATTAACCCTGGTGATGTGGTGCTGGTGCCCAGTCCCGCCTATCCCGCTCACTTTCGGGGGCCTGCGATCGCCGGAGCCGACATTTATCCCCTTATCCTGAAACCTGAAAATGACTGGCTGATTGATCTGGCCGCCATTCCCGATGAGGTGGCGCAACGGGCCAAGGTGCTGTACTTCAACTACCCCAGCAACCCCACCGCCGCCACTGCCCCGCGAGAATTCTTTGAAGATGTGGTGGCCTTTGCTCGCAAGCACGAAATTTTGCTGGTGCACGATCAGGCCTATGCCGAGCTGGCGTTTGATGGCTTCAAACCCACCAGTTTGCTAGAAATTCCGGGCGCCAAAGACATCGGCGTGGAATTTCACACCATGTCCAAAACCTACAACATGGCGGGTTGGCGCGTAGGCTTTGTGGTGGGCAACCGTCACATCATTCAGGGCTTGCGGACGCTCAAAACGAACCTGGACTATGGCATTTTCTCGGCACTGCAAAAGGCGGCAGAAACCGCGCTGCAACTGCCCGACATGTACTTGCACGAGGTACAGGCTCGCTATCGCACCCGCCGCGACTTTTTGATTGAGGGGTTGGGTGAGCTGGGCTGGACGGTGCCCAAAACTCGCGCCACGATGTACCTGTGGGTGACCTGCCCACCCGGAATGAAGTCTGCGGACTTTGCCCTGGAAGTGTTGCAGCGGACGGGTGTGGTGTTTACGCCGGGTAGTGCCTTTGGCGATGGTGGCGAGGGCTACGTGCGCGTGAGCTTGATTGCCGACTGCGATCGCCTGGGTGAAGCCCTCAAGCGCATGAAAGAAAATGGAATTTTTTTCAATTCCATGCCTGAATCTGAGCATACTGGAGCAACCGTTATTCGCTCCTAGTGGCTCCTAATTTATGTCCAATGCTCCGCTCCAGCAGCGTCAGGGTGTTTTTGAAGAGCGGGCGTTTACTCGCCCCCAGGCCAACCAAACGATTTCTTGCCAAATTTTGATTGTGGGTGGATCAACCGCTGCTTACTCGGCAGCGTTGGTTACGGCTCGTGCCGGATTGAACGTGTGTTTGGTGCAGCCAACCCATATTTTGGGCGGTCAGTTTACCACGCAGGCGTTGCCCGCTTCGGATGATGGCGATTTGTTGAAGCACCTCTCCCATACGGGAGTGACCGGAGAGCAATTCGCCATCTCCAAGTTTCAGCGACAATTTCGCGATCGCCAGCGGCAGCTTCAGCCAGTACAGGGCAAGGTCGTTTCAAATCCAGGTGGGGGCTGGGTTGGGCTGCTGTGTACCAGTCCCATTGTGGCAGCCACCGCATTGAATGAGGCGATCGCGCCCCACTTGCAAGCGGGAAATCTCAAGTTCATTCCCCATGCAGAACCCACCAGAATTCTCACAGAATCTGGAGGGAGCGATCGCAAGCGCGTCACCGGAGTTGTCTTTCACGATCATCAGCGCAACCTTGCCTTTACCGTGCAGGCCCGGATCGTGATCGAAGCAACCGACCTGGGCGATGTTCTGGAACTGGGCCAAATTGAATCGCGCATTGGGCAAGAAACCCGTAGCCAAACTGGGGAAGCGGCCCTACCCGAACGAGCGCTGCCCGAATGTCAGCAGTCGTTTACCTTTGGCGCAATTGTCGAACTGACGCCACCCGGAAACGGGGTTCCGATTGGGGCACCCGCTGGCTACAACCGCAACGCATGGCTGCTCGCTCACCAGTTCGAAGATCGGTTTTGGATTAAATCTGGCGGCAAGTGGGAAGCTGCACGGCACTTTTTAGATCCCTTTGGCATTTTTCGCTATCGGCGGCTGATTCGCAGTGCCACTCATGAAAACTCGGTCACCGTTGGCGATGTCACCGTGCTGAACTGGGGCCAGCATCAGCATGGCGAAACGGGAGAGTGGCTGTGTGGCAATGACTACCGAGTTGGGGAGTTGGTGGGCGTAAGCCGCGAGGAGCGCAAACGCCATCTCAAACAGGCGCGCGATCGCGCTCGGGCCTATGTCCACTTTTTGCAGCAGCGAGGCAACTCGCTAAAACCCAGAGGCGACCTGAGCTGGACTGCCGATGGCATTGGGCTAGAGCCCTACATTCGAGAAGCTCGACGGGGGGTGGCGCTCACCACCATTCGCCACGAAGATGTGGCCAAGCATTTCTTTCCTGGGCAGGCGCGGGCGCGCACCTTTGACGACAGTGTGGGCATTGGCCAATACCACTATCTCGATCTACACGGCAACGATCGCCAGGGACACGCCAGCCTACCCGGCGATAAAGTGATTGCCTTACCCTTTAGCCTTCCATTGGGGGCGTTGGTTCCTATTCACACAGACGGATTGGTGCTGTCGGCCAAGAGCATTGGCACCACCCACATTACCAATGCGGCGTATCGCATGCACCCCATGGAGTGGGCCATTGGGGAAGCCAGCGGTTATCTGGCAGCCCTATCAATTTGGATGAATGTCCAACCCAGAGCGATCGCCACGCAAGAAGCTCTCACCCGCAAACTCCAGGGACTCCTCACGCGCAACCACATTCCCATCGTGTGGTTTGATGACGTGGCTCATGATGACAAGGACTTTGAGGCGATTCAGGTCTTGGCAGCAGCAGGCATTATCCGTAGCGAAAGCCATGCCAACCTGCATTTCCATCCCCAAACCACGGTCAATCGTGCTGTGGTGGTTACGGCGTTGCTCAATCTCCTCAACATTCCGCCCAAGGTTCCTGCTGCGCCCACCTTTGTGGATGTGCCTCCCGACCACTGGGCCTATGCCAATGTAGAGGCGATGGTGGCCGAGGGGTTTGTCGCTGGGGTGGGCGATCGCCAGTTTGCCCCCAACCGACCCATCAGCCGCGAGCAACTTTCCTTTTTGGTCAAAAAGGCCATGCCCGAAGCTTACGATCGCGCTTTTGCCACCGTTCCAACTGATCGCACGCTGCTGCTGCGACGCGAACTCTCGCGCGTCTTTTACGAATTGCTAAAAACCAAGCTCAAACTATGAGCGCATCACCAAGCTCATCTGAATTCGAGCACCCCGATCTGGGTACACTTCAACAGGCTATTTTGCAACAGGTGCGCGATCGCGGGCCTAGCAAAAGCATTTGCCCTTCAGAAGTAGCGCGATCGCTAGGAGGTCATCATTGGCAGCAGTTGATGCCATCTATTCGCCAGGCCGGTGCAGCATTGGTCAAATCTGGCGATATACTGGCTACTCAACAGGGTCAACCCGTAGATCCACTCACACGGCAAAAGGCCCTATCCGCTTTACGGTGATTGCAAACTCTCACCCTTCACCGGCTTAACCTCCACAGCTTCTCCCTACTTGTCTTCATATCTGTTTTAGTTTGCTTTCCCACATCCGCAATGGAGCATTTGGATGGAACACTTGCTCATTGCGAACCTGGTTCAATCCGTAAAGATCGATATTTTCAAGCCCTGCTGACCAACTCTGGGTAGCTCTCCCATTCGGTTTATAGCACCAGAGTTTGTATCAAAACGGACATACTCCGGCTAGCAGACAGTGAAAAATGGCGATTAATGTAGAACGTCTGTCCAATGTGATAACTCTCCGTTAGAGGATCTTAAAGATGAGTTTCGTTGGTGATCCCCAGCCTGTTGATCGCTCTCAAGCGTCAGAGGACTATCCTCTTACTGCCGTTCCCTTAGATGCTCGTAAGCCCATTTGGTCGCTCGCTCCTTTGTTGATGGGGTTTGCGCTTACCTCCACCACCCTATTTGCAGGAGGTGCAATCGGCCCTGCCTTCCGATTTACCGACATGATATGGATCGTGCTGATCGGAAACATTCTACTTGGGGCATACTGTGCTGCGCTTGGCTTTATTGCCCAGCGTAGTGGTCTGCCGACTGTACTTATGGCCCGCTTTAGCTTTGGCAATGTTGCCTCTCGCTGGGTGGACTTTGTTCTGGGCTTTACGCAAATTGGGTGGTATGCCGTAACCAATTCCTTCATTGCGGACGCATTGACCGAGCTACTGGGATTGCCAAGCTGGTTTCGAGTTGTTGGCACGATCTTTTTCACCTATGCCTTTTGTGTTACGGCTTACATTGGCTACAAAGCAATGGACTGGCTCAGCCGTTTGGCGGTTCCAGCCATGTTGGTGTTGATTGTTGTGAGCCTGGCTTTAGGGTTTCGAGATGCAGGAGATTTGACCGCCATCGAACCCACAAGCCCTATGTCGTTGACCCAAGCCCTGGCTGTGGTCATTGGCACCTTCATTTCAGGTGGTACCCAAGCTACCAACTGGAGCCGCTTTGGCGACACCACCAAAAACGCAGTTATGAGCACCGCTCTGGCCTTCTTCTTTATCAACGGTCTCCTCATTTTTACAGGAGCGTTTTGCACGCTGGTTTATGGCAGCGAAAACCTGATTCAGGCCATGGCTACACAAGGCATTTTGCTGGCTGGGGTGATTTTGCTCATTCTGAATGTGTGGACGACGCAGGACAACACGATCTATAGTTTTTCGCTAGCAGGAACCAACTTTTTGCGCACAACCAAGCGCCACTTGTTTGTGCTGGGCGGCGCAACGCTGGCCTTGGTACTGTCTCTCGGTGGCATTGCCGACAATATCATTCCCTGGCTGCTGCTGTTGGGTACGGTGATTCCGCCGATTGGGGGCATCATCATGATGGATTTTTGGTTCCGCCATCGGGGACAGTTCCCTTCGCTGCAAAGCGATGTGCCAGCCTTTAACTGGGCGGGTGTGATTTCCTATATTTCCGCTTCACTCATTGCCTACTTTAGCGGCAGTGCTGGGTTGGGAGTAGGGCCAATTAACGGGATTGTGGCCGCCGCTGTGCTGTATGCCGTCCTAACGCGGGTGATTCCCCAACCCATTCGCTCAACCACGATGTAAAATTTGCGATCGCCAAAATCGCAACTCACCAATCGTACGGCTACATTCAATTCATGCTTGAATTGAGACCCCAAACGCGACTCATTCACGAGTTTGTTTGGGGTCTTGCCGTTGTTCACATTCCACCTACAACATAAACACACCAGGTTTGGGGGGCTTGCGTCAGCCCTGACATTTCAAACAAAAGAAGGGAACTCAAGATGAAAACATGGGAACTGAACCGCTGTGTGGTGTTGGCTGGCGTAGAGCTAGAACCCCACTGGTGCGATCGCTTGGTGGTTCAAGATGGGGTGATTCAGGACATGGTGCTGGGCGATCGCTGCATGACACTAGAAACGGGTGCCTTGGTCGTCATGCCGGGAATGGTAAACGGCCATACCCACATGGGCGACTCCTGTTTGCCCGATGGTGCAACTGGCATGACCTTGGAGCAGGGCTTTTTTCGGCCTCAGGGCTATAAGTACCGTGAACTCGCCAAACAAACCGAAACCGAACATTTGGGCCATATTGCCGCACACTTGCAGTACATGGCTCGCACGGGCACGATCGCTCATTTCGACTTTCGCGAGCAGGGTGCCTATGGGAGCCAACTGTTGCGAACCGCAGCCCAGCAAACGGGTGTGCGATCGGTGGTGTTGGGCCAGTTCAACGAGCTGCCGTTTACCGCTGAGGAATTGCAGCAGAATCGGGTGGGGTTGAGGGAAGGAGCGATCGCCCAGCTCCAGGACATTTTGTCTGTAGCGGATGGCTTTTCCGAAAGCACCATGAACGACTTGACCGATGCCGCCTGGAAGCAAATTTGCGACCTCACCACTCAGCAAGGCAAACTGCGGGCCATCCACTGTCTCGAAAATGATGGCTACCGTACGGTGAGCCTGGAGGTTACGGGCAAGGGCGACTTGGAACGGGCGATCGCTCTCTATCATCCCGATTTGGTGATCCATGCGACGGTTGCCAACCCAACCGAAATCGCCATGTTGTCGCAGCACCGCACCAACGTCGTGCTCAATCCCAGAGCCAACGCCAACTTAGGATTGCCGCTGCCGCCCATCGCCCAACTCTTGCAAAGCCAAGCGAACCTGCTGCTCGGCACCGACAACGGCCTACTCAACAGCCCTAACCTCTTTGCCGAAATGGACTTTACCTACAAAGTTGCCAAAAGTCAGTTTGGCGATGCAGTGCATCCCGATCCGGTTGACATCTTGAAAATGACCACCAGCAACCTGCGCCATGTTCCCATTCCCGATCTGCACGGCTATTTGGAACCCGGCTTACCTGCTGATTTGGTGGTGCTCAACTTTCACCAGCCACACCTGCGCGCCACCCGCCATCTCATCGCCTCGATTGTGACGCGCGTTACCCCCGAAGATGTAGTGCTAACACTGCGGCAAGGGCAGGTGCTTTATCAAAACCAGGATTGGAGTCTTGCAGCGGCTAGCCCATCACTCGACACACAAAGCCTTTGAGATAGGTGCTTTCGGGAAAGGACAACAGCGTTGGGTGATCGGCGGCTTGGCCCAGACGATGGATGAGCTGGGCTTCGCAGTGGGCATCAAGCGCAGCATCCGCCACAATTTTTTGAAACAAGTCAGTTGGCATCAGACCCGAGCACGAAAAAGTGATCAGCACCCCACCGGGACGCAGCAGCAAGAAGGCCAGACGGTTAATGTCTTTATAGCCTCGTGCCGCTTTTTGCAGATTGGCTTGAGATTCTACAAATTTGGGCGGATCGAGCACAATCACATCAAATTGACGGGCCTCATCTCGAAATTGGCGCAGCAGCCGAAACACATCGCCTTCCACATGGTCGTACTGGGCTGGGTCAAGCTGATTCAGTTGGTGATTGCGTTCTGATAGTTCTAGGGCAAAGGCAGAAGCATCCATATTCAGCACATGGCTGGCACCTGCGGCCAACGCCGCCAACGAAAAACCGCCTGTGTAGGAGAAGCAGTTGAGCACCTGGCGATCGCGACAAAACTGAGCGGCGATCGCTCGATTATCCCGTTGATCCAAATAGAATCCGGTTTTGTGGCCCGCGCGTACATCCACCAGCAAATGTAAGTTTCCTTCCTGAATCTTGATCAATTCGGGCGGATCCTCGCCATGCAGCAACCCTGTCCGCAACGGCAAGCCTTCTTTTTGCCGCACATCCACATCCGATCGCTCATAAATGATGCAGTCAGGAAAGCGTCGAGAGAGCCATTCGGCAACCACATCGCCCCAATAATCGGCCCCTGCTGTCAAAAACTGGCACACCAGCACATCAGCATAGCGATCAACAACAATTCCCGGTAGGCCATCACTTTCGGCAGCCACTAACCGACAGGCCGTTTGCTGTGGGTCACTGAGCAGTTGAGCCCGAGCTGCGATCGCCCGATCGAGCTGCCTATCAAACCAGGCTGCATCAACCACCGTTTCAGGCTCATAGGTCCACATGCGCACCCGAATTTGCGACCTGGGGGAAAAGCTGCCCAACCCCAATGGCTCATCCTTGGCAGAGCGCACTTGCACCGTTTCGCCCAACTGAGGCTGGCCCATCACCCGAGCGATCGCCCCTTCAAATAGCCAGGGATGGCGGCGCAGCAGCGATTTTTCGCGTCCTGGCCTTAGCACAACCGATGCAACAGCAGAGTCAGACATGAATTTGGCAATAAAGAACCTTTACTATCCTATAGCGATCGCCAGGTTGATTCAGGCGCGTATTCTTAACCTAAATCAGCCAATCTTGCGCCGATATTCCGCAGGTTGCTGGGAATTAATTAAGCAGGTAGTAACGGCAGTAAGGTAGGCCCAAAAGTTGGATGATTTTAGAGCGCTCATCCATCAGATTACTGACCTGCTGAGCTTGCCCGATTG
>NZ_JBNXVR010000009.1:0-194217 GCF_050565595.1 Leptolyngbya sp. AN02str
TCAACCGATGGCAGCGGCAGTGGCGCGATCCTCAATGCGCCCTGGCTGCTGCTTAAGTTCTAGCGAATCCCAAGATTTAACCGTCTGTCTTCTTAAAACTCGTGAAATACTTTTTCAGCACGCCCTAAATAACTTTAGATAATTTAGATAAATTTATTTAGGCAAGAATATAGACGATAAAGTTTTCCCAATATTCATGCATTCATTTGCTTCTTTAATTTGTAATGAGGATGTGCCACGGTGGTTCCCATTCGCGATGACAATCCAACGAAGATTACGCCCTACGTCACTTATGTATTAATTCTGCTCAACGTCGCGGTATTTATTTACGAGCTGTCCCTAGCTCCACCCGAGCTCATGGAGTTTTTTCGAACATGGGCGATCATCCCTCGGCAGCTAACCGCGAGCTTTGAAGGAACTCTCTCAGCGCAGGTTTTGCCAGAATGGCTGACCTTGGTTACGTCGCAGTTTTTGCATGGTGGCTTTGCGCATGTTGCGGGTAACATGCTCTATCTCTGGATCTTTGGCAACAATGTTGAAGATAAGTTAGGCCATGGGCGGTTTATAGTTTTTTACTTGGCCTGTGGAGTCCTGGCTGGCTTGGCTCAGTGGTTTTTTTCATCGGGGTCAGATATTCCATCATTGGGGGCGAGTGGGGCGATCGCCGGAGTTATGGGAGCTTATATCTTGCGATTCCCTCAGGCAAAAATTTTGACCCTTGTGCCGCTTGGCATTGTTCTGCTGCCATTTCGAATTCCAGCCCTCTACTTTTTAGGATTTTGGTTTGTGATGCAGGCGTTGTCTAGTGTGGCGAGCTTGTCGGCTCCTATGGATGTGGGCATGAACTCTGGTGGAATTGCCTATTGGGCTCATGCCGGCGGTTTTGTATTTGGGGCTATTTTGGCACCACTGATGGGTTTGTTCCGTCGAGGCTCGGCTGCGTAGCTGGGTGACTTGCCCTGTCCCTAGCGATGGGGCTTGTGTATTTAGAGTTGAGCTGAACTGGTTAGATTTTTCTCTTTTGTCTTGTCGTTACTGCACGGGTGGTAGTAATATAAAAGACTGTGTCAATTAAGCAAGTTTAGAGCAGACCGATGCCCAAACTGAAGACTCGTAAAGCTGCTGCAAAACGTTTTCGTAAGACGGGTAGCGGCAAGATTGCTCGGCGTAAAGCATTTAAGAACCACCTCTTGCAACACAAGTCTCCGTTGCGCAAGCGTCGCCTTTCTAAGACGGCGATCGTCAATGAGCGCGATGCTGAGAATGTGGAGTTGATGCTGCCGTATTTGTAAGAAGCGGGCAGGAGCTGTGAGGTTCGATGGCTCTTTGGCTTAGCTTCTTAGGGTTAGATAAATCAGATTTCTTGGACTAGAACTAGAGGATAGTGAGCGATGACACGGGTTAAGCGCGGCAATGTTGCTCGAAAGCGCCGCAAAAAAATTCTGAAGCTAGCTAAAGGGTTTAGAGGTTCGCACTCTCGCCTGTTCCGCACAGCCAATCAGCAAGTGATGAAGGCTTTGCGCAATGCTTATCGCGATCGCCGTAAGCGCAAGCGTGATTTTCGTCGGTTGTGGATTACGCGTATCAACGCGGCGGCCCGCCAGAATGGTATGAGCTATAGCCAGCTAATTGGCAGCTTGAACAAGGCCAATATTCAAATCAACCGCAAGATGTTGGCTCAAATGGCGGTGCTCGATCCCACTAGCTTTGGCAAAGTGGTTGAGCTTGCCAGTCAGGCAAAGGGTTAGGTTTGTGCGCGGTCTGTTCTCGATAGTGTCGAGATGGGCGATCGCGCTCTCTATTCTCTCTGCTTCATCGCCAGTCCTCGCCGCCGATCTCGTTGAGATTCGGCAGCGAGGATTTTTAATTGTTGCAGTCAAGGATAATGTGCGGCCGCTAGGCTTTCGAGATAGCACTGGCGAACTTGCCGGAATGGAAATTGAAATTGCTCGCCGTTTGGCAACTGAACTATTGGGGCGTAGCGATGCAGTCGTATTTCAGCCAGTTTCCAATCAAGAGCGTATTTCAACATTGCTAGCAGATGAAGCCGACTTGGTAATTGCGCAGCTATCGATTACTGAGGGACGGGCTAGATTGGTGGATTTCAGTCAGGCTTACTATCTGGATCGCACGGCATTTGTAACGCGCCAACCTTCGCTTGGGCAGATCTCGCAGGTGAGACGAGGAAGAGTTGCGGTTCTTCAAAATTCCAGCACCGTGCAGTTGGTGCGATCGCGCCTACCCAATGCGCGTTTGGTTGAGGTGGCCTCTTACCAACAGGCAAAAGAGGTGTTGGATTTGGGACAGGCAGATGTGTTTGCGGCCGATTCCAGCGTTTTAACGGGATGGGTGCAGCAGTTTCCTACCTACCGCCTGTTGCCTGAACGATGGGCGGGTGAGCCTTTAGCGATCGCAATGCCGCGTGGTAGCCAATATCGAACATTGAGGCAGCAAGTGAATGCCGCAATTGATCAGTGGAAGCAAGATGGATGGCTTGCAGAGCAGATCGAAACTTGGGGATTATAAAATTTGCTTTGGCCAGGTCGGTGCGAATGACGAGTGCTAAGGGCTCAAAAGTTGCGCCTTGACATTTTGTACCCTGACATTGAGCGCTAACGTTTGGACCTTAGATTTTTCAGCAAAAAGAACGGTTTTACCGTAACTGCCAAGACAAGTGTGATGGACAGTGTCAGCACCAAAAATGCGATCGCAACCGCTTGTGCCAAAACAGACTCAGTTTCAGATTCAACAAACCCTGCAATATCTGTCATATCAGTTGTTGCAATACCAGAAGTTACGTCGGATGTTAACGGTTCGATTCCATTGCCATAACCCGGTTTTGTAGCCGTTCCCGAGCATCGCTGCTTTAACCACTGAACACTGCTTTGCATGGCTTGTTGTCTGGAGTATGTTCTATAGATAAAAACTATGGAACTCGGGTGTAGCATTTGTCTTTACTAACTAACTTTTCCGCAAATCCTTCTGTAGGGGGAGGACTGATAGAAACATTAATTGATTCTTTACATCTTATGGATATCAGTTGAAGCTCTCTTCACATTACGAAGTTTTTTTCTGGTGTCAGGACAAAACGTTGCTTTTCATTGCTTAGAGTTGCCAAGCAGGATTCCAGTACAGCACAACAGACCTTCTGCCGGAGTGGTCGTGTGCTGCCGCGCAACGATTCATGAAAGATTTAGCATTAAACAGCCATTCATGCAGAAGGTTTAATGATCCATATGACTATGAAGCTGGCGATCGCCGCTTGATCGATAAAGTTGAGTAGATCGAGTAAGCCTGGTTCGTCCATTTGGATGCGTTGACGTTGAATTGGGCCGTCAGCGCGAGTAGTAGCCCAGCTTTAGGTTTCCGCCCAATCCAACCAGCCACACAAACACCACAATCCAATGCATGAGAACAATGGGATAAATTGATCCGCTCAGTTGATACAAGCCGGTGAGGCCCAACCCCAAAAGGCTTGCCATGATTAAGAAAACGGGCGAGAGAAAGAGTGGGTAGGCTCGTTTATAAAGCGTGATGGCATTGAGCGGATGAGCCACGATAAAAACGGCCAGGCTAATGATGAGCCATAGCGTTTGGGCGGATGCACTTGCGCCTTCGCTGGGGTGGGGAATGATGAGAACTCGATACCCCAACTCTTCTAGCAATGCTGGTGCAAATAGCGTCATGAGCGCGGTTTGCCAAATTTGGTGGGGACTGTGATCTCGCCAGGTGGGAGTGAGGAGCTGGTAACGTACGCCAAGCAAAAGCGCGATCGCCGTAAACGCCACAAACACAGCTCCAGTGATAGCCCAGTCTTGCCAGGTGGGAATTGTGATGAAGGATTGAATGATTCGATTGAGCAGTAAGGTCATAAGATTGGGCGATCGCGAGTATTGGCCGCAAAGTGATGCTCACCGCAGGACTGAGAAGAATTATCGGCGGGCTCGTTGCGGCGTCGTTGAGAGTTCCAGACTAGTATCGCAGCCAATAAGATGATTAGGGCAAACACCCCGCCGCGAAATTGGCGTTTACGAGTGAGCAATCGGCCAGAAGATCTAGGTCTCACAGTCGGTATCCTATTGCAAAATGCTGTGATTGAACTTGGAATAAAGGATTGATGGAAAGAGATACGTTGATGAATTACAGATAGGGTGTTGCGATCGCCAGATGAGCGGTAGGAAACCCGAAAGCTTTGCTTTTCAAATGCATGGATCTGAAGAATAGACGATGACTAGATACCCAGTGATGGGGGAGCTAAATCAAACCTGGCATAACAAACAACGCGCCTGATCTATACAACAGAAGGGCTCTGGCCCATGAATATCCGTTTATGTTACTAAGGGAAATGCCATCGTTTCGGTTATCAATTTTTTCAAAAAAGATATTTAACTAAGTTTACACAAGCCACCACCAATATGAATTAAGAACAACAGTAAGAATACGGGAAAAACAGCGAATTCTAGCGCGTTCTATGAAAAATGATTTATGTATTTGGAGGTATTTTTTTAATCTCTACTCAAAGTTCTCGACAAATCCTCCTGTCATGCAGTTAACTTCATGAAGGCTTGACTAGGCATCTGCAGAATCATGCAATGTTGATTGATTTTGCTGGTGGCCTGGAGTTAGTTCAGAGGCTTGTGAGTATGAATATCGACTGCTTTGGGAGCCAGCCCGATGTGGGTGTGGTTCAGGCTGATACGCTGATGCCAAAACTAGTGAGCCAGCCTACTCAAACGGGTGCGTCGCTCAATTCGGATGTGGATGCTGCCGCATCGCTGGCGTTACCGCTAACCAGCACAGAAGACTCATTTGGGCAGATGGCCTCTTCATATGTGCAGAGTTTGGCCTCTAACCTTGGCAATCAGGTCGTTGCCAAGCTGACCAATCTAACGGGAGCAGATAGCTCTGTAGGGTCTGCGGAAACGGCAGACAGTCTACTTCAACAAGCTAGTGCTTCTGCTAGTACCCAAGTGCTAAAAGCTGCATTAGTTTCTCCTTTCCGAATTCAAGCGGAAGATATGCAGCTTGATACTTATCAAATCGAAGAATCGTCCGCTGCCAACAGCAACAAACTGATTAGCCTATTTACCGAAAAGGGCTGGAAAAAGACCGGAACAGCAACGAGTGTTTTTCAAGGACCGGAAGGAACCTACGATGTGGTACTGGGTTACTTTGATGAAAATGACGGCGTTGCCTCAATTGAAGCGAAGATTAATGGCAAATCGGTTAGCCAACTAAGTTTAGATAAAAACCTGTACTGGACGACCTCGGAGCGGAGCTTTACAACCGAGGCGATCGCCACCAAGGTTTATCTGAAACCGGGCGATACGCTTGAGCTCATTGGCAAAGAAACTCAGGGAGAATATGCCCGCATTGACTATGTGGAATTTGTGCCTGTTGCAGGAGCCAGCAAGCCACAACCCACCCAGCCAGATGTCAGCGTCGTTCCCAAAGATGAAGTTCCCGGTTCTACAGGTGGCTCTGGCGCATTGCCCACCGACAAAACGGACTCGGGCGACGGCACCCAAGGAGAAGTGACCGTGCCCGATGCTGCTCCACCCTCTAGCCCTGGCCCTGTGGTTTCCAACCCCTCGACGGGCGGCACCGTTAACTCCGTGCAAACCATTGCCGATGACATGACCTTGCCCCATGCAGGGCGTCCTAGTGGGGTGCCCGAGTTTTGGAGTTGGGGCAGCGGTCCCAATATGTACTTGGGCAACGACCCAGGGGAATTTAAGTCCATGACGGCCTGGGGACAACTGTACGAAGATGAAGCTGGAAATCCAGCGACGAACACTCGCGTGCAGCTTCAAGGAATGAAGTCGTACATTCTCAGTAAATCGACGGGTGAATGGCAACTCGTCCAGGAAAATGTCATTGAAGGGTCTGCCTTTTTGGAAACTTATGCGGACAACGTCAACACGCCACCCGATCTTCAATTTGAAGAAGATGGTACGGTTTCGGTGACCGCTGGCGATGGCTATAACTTCCATTTCTGGCCGAAGGGCACACGTCCTACTATTGACCCAGATGATATTGCGGGTGTATTTACCACGGTGCAGGCACGGTTGATTGTGGATGACGCCAATAAGCCCGACGATCGCGCATCGGCGAAGTATTTGCTCAGTATGGGTGGAGACTATTGGCTGGATGAAACCGGCGGTTGGGATGACTTTAAAACCAATGGTGGTATTGCAATTGGGCGATTTAAGTATGTGACATCCAATTGGCAAGCGTTCAATATGAGTACGCTAACCGCAGAGCAACTGCAAGACAATCCACCTCCCATGGATTAATCATGTTCGGTGATCTTCCTCTAGCAATCGAATAGATTGCTTCTCTCAAGCGTGAGAGAAAGGAAATCAGTGAAAGCCTAAGCAAACCTGAGTTTTGAATAAGCGGAAGTGCCCATTTTTGCGTGCGCGTCGCGCACACAAAAATGGGCTTTTCTGAGGGTTGCGCGTCGCGCAACCCTCAGAAAAGCCCTTAACCGAAACTGACGTTAAGCCAGAAGCCCGTGCGGGGTTCACACGGGCTTCTGGCATTGGACTGGGAAGCGAAAAAGCTGATGTCTGCAACCGATTTGCGGCTTACGCTTCTAGCATTTGCAGGCGGTAAAGACTGGCGTAGAGACCGTTGTGTGCCAGCAGTTCTTCGTGGCTTCCTTGTTCGACTAGTGAGCCCTGTTTCAAGACCAAAATGCGATCGACGCTGCGAATGGTGGACAGGCGATGCGCGATGACAATGGCGGTGCGATCGCTCAACAAGGTTTCCAATGCTTCTTGAATGAGAGACTCGGTGACCACATCTAAGTTTGCAGTGGCCTCATCCAGCACCAAAATACCAGGGTTGCGGATGGCTGCCCGAGCAAAGGCCAACAGCTGCTTCTGCCCACCTGAAATGTTCGCGCCCCGTTGGCGTAGTTCAGTTTTGTACCCTTGGGGCAACTGTTCAATAAACGAGGCAACATTGGTTTGCTCGGCGGCACGCTGAACCTCGGCCATGGTGTAGTTTTCGCCAAGGGTAATGTTGCTACGCACATCGCCAGCAAAGATGAACCCATCTTGCAAAATAACCGTCATGCGGCGACGCAGCTCGGTTTGGGGCAAGTCGCGAATATCTACGCCATCCAGTAAGATGCGCCCTTCGGTTACATCGTACAGGCGGCAGAGTACGCGAATGATCGAGCTTTTGCCAGCTCCAGTAGGGCCAACGAGCGCCACTTTTTCGCCAGGACGAATCGTAAAGCTAAGGTTGCGCAGAACGAGTTCGTCTGGTTTGTAGCCGAAGGAAACGTTATCGAAGCAGATTTCGCCAGGAACGTTGAAACTGGCGATCGCATTCTCTTGAGTGGCCGCAGCAACTGCCGGAAAGCCTCCCGCCTGAACCGTTGCAGCCAAAGCCGGATCGCGAATTTCGATCGGCTCAGTCAGGATATCGCTAATGCGTTCGAGGGCCGTAAACCCTGCCTGGATAGAGGTAAACTGCTCGGCAAACTCACGCAATGGATCAAACAAACGCTGCGCATACAAAATAAACGAAGCCAAAATTCCAAAGCTGAGGGCATCGCGAAGCACTAGCGTACCGCCTAACCACAGCACAGCGGCGATCGCCACTAGCGAAATCCACTCCAGCGTGGCCGATACCGACGAATCAAAGAAAATGGTGCGATCGACTTCGTTGACGTAGCGGCGGTTAATTTTGTTGAAGAGTTGGGAATTGAACTGTTCGCGGCGGAACAACTGCACCACACTCACTCCCACAATGTTTTCTTGTAGGGTGGCATTCAGCGCCGACAGCTCCTCGCGGGCGCGATAGTTGGCCTGACGGTACTCCCGCTGAAAGTAAATAACCAACACAGTGATGGGAATCAACATGCCCAACAGCATGAGAGCGAGTTGCCACTGCAAGACAAACATGGTGATGGCAATCACCACCAGCGAAAATAAATTCCCAATAATGCCGATTGCGCCTGTGGAAAACACATCTCCTAGAGCATCCACATCGCTTGTGAGACGGGTAATCAGCTTGCCTACAGGGGTGCGGTCAAAAAAGCGAACCGCTAGGGAGGTGACATGGACGAACAAGTCGTTGCGAATATCAGCCGTAATCTGTTGCCCCACCTTTTGTACCAAAAAGCCCTGAAACCCGTCTAACGCTAGGCGAACCACAATGGTAATGAACAACAGAATTGCTAGCAGATTGAGACCTGCTCGCAGCCCCATACCCTGTAAAAAAAAGATGACGGGCTCATTGCGAATGAGCGAAATCGCTTGCCCAACCAAAATGGGTTGCAGTGCCTCACCAATGGAAACGGGGATCAAGAGAACTAGGGCGATCGCCAGTGTTTTTCGATGGCGCATGGCATAGGGAACTAGCATTTTCAGCAATCGCCAGTCGGTGGGGCGAGGGCGACGCGGCTTGCGTTCCTGATCATCGAATGAGGCAACGGTCATGGTTCTCAGGGCACAGAAGACAGCTTTTCAACTGTAGCGTAGAGCGAGGATAGTGCGCTGATGCGGGGTGCAAGCGCACTATCCCCGCTCCCAAGTTCTATGAATACCTGAGTTTTGGATAAGCTGAAGTGCCCATTTTTGCGAGCGCGACGCGCTCGCAAAAATGGGCTTTTCTGAGGTTTGCGCGTCGCGCAAACCTCAGAAAAGCCCTTAACCGAAACTGACGTTATGAATCTGCCGGCTTGAAGCTTGGGGTACAGCGCGTAGAAATTTCTCTCATACTTAGCCATGGTGCTGTACGGGTTCGCCGCAAGGGAGGCAAAGCGAGCAGGAATGGTCAAAATGTCAGGATTTGTGGATACTTCTGCCAATTGACTTGACAGTCTTTGCATTCATGAAGAAAATTAAAACATCGTTTTATAACAAATGTTCGATATAAATTCTGCCCCATGCACCATGTTTGCGGCAGGGCTGCTCCCGCTCCATCATGGATGGACAAAAGACGATTGTTTGGTTAACAAACAGTTAAATTTTGCGAAGATGGAAGCCGTAACCCTTGAGTGAGTGCGATTTCGCTTGGGTTGTAGAGCAATGCTGACTCGATGCATTGCTGAGTTGCTTTTTCCCTCGGCCGCTGCCGACGCCTGAACTCGTTATGCCTAAAATTGTTGACCACGATCAGTACCGCAAAGAGCTGTTGAATAAGTGTTTTAATTTGTTTGCAGAAAAAGGGTACGCCGCAATTACGATGCGTCAAATTGCGGAAGGGTTACAAGTTTCGACAGGAACGCTCTATCACTACTTTCCCAATAAGGAGGCGTTGTTTGAACAGGTTGTGGAGGAGTTGGCGCAGCGAGATATTTTGCAAGCAAAAGCCGAAGTAGATAGTGGGCAAACATTGGGCGATCGCCTTCACATTTTGTTTTCCTACTTCGAGCGCAACCGAGACCACTTTTTTAAGCAAATGCTGTTGTGTGTTGACTTTCATCAGCACCTTCAGCGAGAGGGCGCTGAACCTAGCGATTCGATGAAGGGCGTGTCAGAACGCATTGAAAAGTCCATCACCAATTTAACGACAGGACTATTGGGTGTGAACGATCCGCACTTGGTCAGTTTTTTGATGACCTTTATTGATGGCCTGATGTTGTCTCAAATGTATGGCTGCAAACCGGTTGATTTTGCGGCTCAGGCTCAGCTTTTAACGAATCTGCTAGAGGCGTACCTCGAAAAACGCGCCCAAGAGGAGCTTTTGCTTTCCTAGGCACATTGTGGTTGACAAGATTGTAGTATTTTTGTATTAGTCTGCTGGGGGGGTTCGTGTTCATTGCTCTGTTTTATAACGAATGTCCGATATAAGGAGAGAAGCAATGGTTCAGGCAGTCTATTTGATCCTCTGTGTGGTTGGTGCAGCACTGCCCTATTCCCAGTTCATTCCGTTTCTGGTGGAGCATGGGGCTAATCTTTCCCTGTTTTTGCAGTATTTGTTCGCGAATCGCATCTCAAGCTTTTTTGGCTGGGATGTGGTGATCTCGGCCATGGCACTGCTGGTGTTTGCTGCAATTGAAGGACGACGCTTGCAGATGCGAAATCTTTGGATTTACGGTGTCGCTACGTTGCTTGTTGGAGTGTCGTTTGGGTTGCCGTTGTTTTTGTGGATGCGGGAACGCCAGCTTGCGCTGACAACGAATTCTGCGATTAGTTACTCATCGATTCAGGAGGCATAAAGTATGGCGCGATCGCTCACCCCTAACCAATCTCGGCAATTATCAGAACGGGAGCTAGAAGTTCTGAATTTATTGGTAGAAGGACGCAGTAATCCTGAAATTGCAGCGGCTTTATACCTGAGCCCCAACACGGTGAAAACCCATGTTAAAAGCATTATGAATAAGTTTGGTGTGAATGACCGAGTTCAAACAGCCGTGTTTGCCCTGCGGAACGGCTTTGTGTAAGGGGTTTTGGATGACTAGCGATTGCCGTGTGATTGCGAATGCGATCGCACGGTATCCTCTATCTCTTAGGCTACTTGTATGGGATGGTGAACGCTTGCAATAGAATGCCTCGATCTGGATTAAGAACGAGAAAATGAACGTTAGGGAGATGGGCGACGACTCGGTTTTTGTACCTTCGGGCGATCACTCTTGTCTGTTCGTTTGATGGGTTTTTTCTTGGCGTCGTAGCGGCTTTTATTATCTAAGTATTGCAAGTAGCCCACGAGCTTGTTTTGCCCAACGACATACACATTCGTGACCGGCTGAGTTTTAATATCCACAACTGCATGCGAAAACGCCACAATTGGGGTCACATATCCCAAATTCTTGATTTGTTTGATGGCGATCGCTTGTTGCCGCGCTTGATGCAAAAAGTTTTTTTGAAATGGCCGACGTCTTTTGTTTTCCGGCGTGTGGAATAAATAGTTGCCGTTGCTTTGCACCAATCCCGCGTGAGACTTTACTTCAACTACATAGCCACGACCGTTAGGGGAAAGAAGAAATGCATCCACATCCCCTAGCTTTGCAATATAGGAGCCGTATTCGATTTGCCAGCCTTGATGTTTTAGCGGCTCTAGGATCGCTGCGATCGCTTCTTCACCCGTTGCGCCTTGCTCGTTGCGTCTGGCGCGATCGCGTAGCTTCGCAACCTCTCGCCAGCCAAACATAATAGGAAGCGGAACACATGCATAGGCGAGCGGGGATAAACCAAAACCAAAACTCTGGCCAAACAGTTGAACAAGCAGCAAAACCATCAAAATGGCAGCGGAGAGTTTTACCAAAGCCAACAACATTTGATGCGCTTGCTCGTGATACGCCTGAGCCCGACTGCGAACGTATTCCCCTGGTTTTGGCATTGTGATGTTTCCTGCTGTGGATCTCAGGATTCCCATTCTGCCGTTTAAACGCTGCAAGCAACCGCTGCACTTTATTGCCAATAGCTTCACAATGAATGGCCTTAAACGGGTGTCTCAATTCGCTAACAAAGTCGCGCAAAAATTTAGCTAAGATGGGAGACTGAACTCGCTTCAAATCCTTTTGAGAGAATTATTATCCAGGGCTATGAGCAAAGGCACGCTGTTTGACAAAGTTTGGGATTTGCATACGGTCGGTACCCTTCCGTCGGGGCAAACGCAACTATTTATTGGGCTGCACCTTATTCACGAAGTCACCAGTCCTCAAGCCTTTGCTATGCTGCGCGATCGCAATCTAAAGGTGATGTTTCCTGATCGCACGGTTGCCACCGTCGATCACATCGTTCCCACCGATAGTCAGGCGCGTCCCTTCATCGATTCCCTGGCTGAAGAAATGATGCAAGAGCTAGAGCGCAATTGCAAAGATAACAACATTCGCTTTTACAACATTGGCTCGGGAAGCCAAGGCATTGTGCATGTGATTGCGCCAGAACAGGGGCTCACCCAACCCGGCATGACCATTGCCTGCGGAGACAGCCACACCTCCACCCACGGAGCCTTTGGGGCGATCGCTTTTGGCATTGGCACCAGCCAAGTGCGCGACGTGTTGGCCTCGCAAACGTTGGCCTTGGCCAAGCTCAAAGTTCGCAAAGTAGAAGTTAACGGTACGCTCAAACCCGGAGTGTACGCCAAAGATGTGATTCTCCATATCATTCGTAAGCTGGGTGTAAAAGGCGGGGTGGGCTATGCCTATGAGTACGCAGGCACCACCTTTGAGCACATGAGCATGGAAGAGCGCATGACCGTGTGCAACATGGCGATCGAAGGCGGCGCTCGCTGCGGCTATGTCAATCCCGATGCGGTCACGTTTGAGTATTTGAAAGGTCGTGACTTTGCACCGACCGGGGCAGATTGGGGCAAAGCGGTGGAATGGTGGACCAGCTTGCGTAGCGATGCTGATGCGGAATACGACGATGTGGTGGTGTTCGATGCAGCAGACATTGAACCGACCGTGACGTGGGGGATTACCCCTGGACAAGGCATTGGCGTGAGCGAAGCTGTGCCAACGGCCGATTCCTGGGCTGAAGAAGACCGAGTGCTAGCGCAGGAAGCTTATAGCTACATGGATTTGGCTCCGGGCGCTCCCATTAAAGGCACCAAGATCGACGTGTGCTTTATCGGGAGCTGCACCAACGGGCGCATTAGCGATTTGCGCGAGGCGGCCAAGGTGGCCAAGGGTCGCCATGTGGCTGACGGCATCAAAGCTTTTGTGGTGCCTGGGTCGGAGCGAGTTAAGCAGCAGGCTGAGTCGGAAGGGTTGGATAAAATCTTTGAAGCGGCGGGGTTTGAGTGGCGCAATGCAGGCTGCTCGATGTGTCTGGCTATGAACCCCGATAAGCTGGTGGGTCAGCAAATTAGCGCTTCCTCTTCCAACCGTAACTTTAAGGGACGGCAGGGCTCGTCCTCTGGCCGAACGCTGCTCATGAGTCCGGCGATGGTGGCGGCAGCAGCGATTAAGGGCCAAGTTACCGATGTGCGTGAACTCCTGTAGCGATCGGACGTTGAACTGCTCATAACACGGCTGACAATGGGTTTATCCCGACATTAAAGCTGGGAGGTTGTCCACAACAGGTGGATATGCGGCGCGATTTTTGATGTCCTGCTGGAGGGTCGCCGTTGGCGCTGATGAATCGGTGGCTTTCCAGCCTGGCACATGCTCCACACTTGGCTTGAGGTCATGTCAGTTGTGGATAAGCGGAAGTTCTCATTTTGGCGCGCCCAACACGCACACCAAAGTAGGCTTTTTTGAGGGTTGTGCACCGCGCAATCCTCACAACCAATTCTTCAAGTGTTTTGATCTGTATCTGAACGCGGATTTGCCAGAGCTACAGCTCTATTCTGGAAGTGGATAGGGAATGTTTGCCAAACCATGATTGGAGGTTGCTTTATGCTGACCCGGTGGTTGGTTCATTCAGTACTTCCTTGGGTGGTGATTGCCGCAGGGTTTGCTCTGGAAGTCGGGGGCTTGCAGTGTTCCTCAACGCGACAGTCGAGACGCGAGCCAACAGAAGAAATTCAGCGCGATCGCCCACTCCTAGAACAGGTTGCTTTACAGAAAATTCAGCATTTGGAATCGTTGGCTTGGCGATCGCCATTGGCGCATTCAACTACGCTGCCGTTTGGTTATGTAGGCGGCTACATTTTGGTTTCAGCCGATCTGCAAAATACAGGTGCAACCAAAACGGTGCTGCTCGATTTAGGCTCGTTTATTTGTATCGTGCTAGCTGTGTCTTTATGCAGCGGATTGAGGTGCATCGATTGATAAATGCCAATTTGAGAAATTGAGCCAATCCATGGTGTAGAGACTAATAGTACGTTGCAAACACCCCCTAATTGCATATGAAATTGAGTCATTGGACTGATCGATTACTTCTGTCTGGCTTGGTTGTGGCGATCGCTGCCTGTAGTGCCCCTCCCTCCAATTCCACTGCACCTCAGCCAAGCGCTTCTCCCTCTTCTCCTCCTGCTGCCGCTGCTGATTCTGGCAGAGATGCCCAGCCAGTTGCGAGTGCTCCCGCTGCAAGCCCATCGCCTGCGCCAACGGTCTCCTCATCACGGCCCAAAACCGAATTCCAGCCCGATCCCGACAATCCTGACCTGTTCCGCGATGTGATCCCCACGGAGCCCATTCCAGCAACCGGACGGCTGACCGTACGCGGCGACTTGCGCCAAGCAGATGAATCCCTCCTGTTTGCTCAATGTCCAAGTGATAGTGCCCCCTATGCGATCGCGGCGAGTGGCAACTATCGAATTCAAATTTGCTCGGCTGAGTACGATCCCTGGCAGCCCAAGTACTACATTGGCCAAACCCATGATGGAACCGAAGAACTTAAAATTACCAGCACCAACCCCGACGAAGCGCGGCAGCTAATTTTCCAAAATGGTGGCTATGTATACAACCTATATCGCGATGGGGGCCAGCCTGACATGCTCAATGCCTACTTAGAGGTGTACACTCCTGAAGGCAAAATCTACGCTGAAGCATTGCACTACATCTACGAACGGCAAGACATGCCGCAATAGGGTCGCCAACCGTTGCCGTTGCCTCCAAAAGGGCGCTCGAAAGGGTAGATGAGCGATCGCTACACAAAACTTAATGACAGTGCTAGGGTTGATTTGCAGCAAGTAGTTTGTGGAGTATTTTCGGGAATGAATCCTCAAATCAGAGAACGGTTGCTAATGGGACTTCTCTGTGTGGCTTCTGTATCTGGAACCTTGATGTTATTTGGAAGTGTGCCCCTTGTGGCGCGGGTTGCGGCCAGTCTGGAACATGCCTTGCCTTATCGCGCCTCATCCACCACTCAGGGCCATCCTAAGGGGCTCTAGTGGCTTTGCCTGGGTTAAATTTGAATCTTTTGCGAAACCATCTGTGGTTTTTCTGGAACCTCTTTCGTCTGCAATGCTATGAAAGCGAGTTCAGAAACCTGATCCACCATGAGTTTCGGTCGTGAGTTTTGATTCTGGGCTTTTCTAGAGGGTGCGCGCCGTGTAACCTCTAGAAAAGCCAACTTTGGGGTACACAACGGACCGAAAAACTGAGTGCGTTGGCTTATCTAAACCAACGTTAACCAGAAGCCTTAAAGTTCTCTACAGCGGTGCAACTTCTGCTGGTTTACGCTTGTGCGATCGCCGTGACGCTGTGCGGTTGTCTGCGCCAGGGGCTTGCCTGGCTCTTGCAGCCGTTTTTTTGCAGGACTGACGCAGTTGAATGATCTTTCGTATGAAGTGCGTAAGCCCTATTGGGGTTCGCATTATCTGTTTGGCGATACGGGTTCAGCCTATGTTCAGCGGTGCCGCTTTTCGGTAGGATGTCGGGGGCGAGTTTACCAGATACGAGATGGCTGTTGGTACTGGTGACGGACTTGCTGAACTTCTGGCTTGGTCAGAAGTTGCCAATCTCTTGCCCAATTCACGAATGCAATTGCTGTAGATGCTGCTGTGGATGGATTTTTGAATTTGAATAAGCCAGCCGGACTCACCTCGCATGATTGTGTGGCGCGAGTGCGGCGATCGCTCAAAATGAAGCGAGTGGGCCATGCCGGAACACTAGACCCGGCAGCAACAGGCGTATTGCCCATGGCGGTAGGACGCGCCACGAGGCTGCTACAATTTTTGCCATCTGATAAGGCATACCGTGCTGTAGTGCGCTTTGGCGTGCAAACCACGACAGATGATTTAGAAGGCGATGTGTTGTTGCAGGCTCCGGCCCCTTGGCTCACGCTGGAGGCTGTACAAACTGTACTGTCTCAATTTGAGGGAACGATCCAGCAAATTCCGCCTCGCTACAGTGCGATTCAGGTTGGGGGTAAGCGGTTGTACGACTTGGCTCGGGCTGGCGAAGCGGTGGATGTGCCCGTGCGGACTGTGGTCGTGCACGGCATTGAGGTGTTGGGCTGGCAAAGGGGCGATTTTCCCGAACTGGAGGTGGCGATCGCCTGTGGATCGGGCACCTATATTCGCTCTATTGCCCGTGACTTGGGCGATCAGCTCAAAACCGGAGCAACGTTAGCCTCACTCTTGCGAACCCACAGCAGCGGCTTTGACCTGGACCACAGCCTGTCGTTAGACGATTTGCAAACTCAAGCCGCAGATGCGATCGCCCAGTCCTCCACATCGCCCAGCTTCCTCACGCAGCCAGCCCTGGCTTTGGCCCACCTGCCTAGCATTTCCCTTGCAGACTCGGAGACCCAGGCATGGCTTCAAGGCAAACGCCTATCGCTTCCTACACCACCCATGTTTATGGATGAGCAACCCCTCTGCATCATTGGTCCAAACGATACCTTTCTCGGCATTGGCCGCTACTCCACCGATACTCACTTGCTTATCCCTTGGGTCGTTTGGAACTAAACTTCTGGATTAGGACTGACGCAGTTGAATGATTTGTGGAGCGCTTAGCGCTCCACAAATCATTCAATCCCCTGGTTTTTCGGATGAAGTGCGTAAGCCCTAGGGATCTCAACTTCTGACTCTCTAGCCAAGTTCCTGCTCCGAGGGACTTCCCCCCTGCTAACTGATTTTCGCTGGCATAGCGTCATCTAAAACCAGTTGTCCCCCGCTTCCTGGGGGGCTCGACTCCCCCAGTCCCCCGCAAGGGGTTGACCGCTCAATGCCAATCCGCCCACCGGGTTAGGGCTGGGGCAACGTCGCAAACAGCCGCGAATTGGGCTAGCCGTCCGCCCCATCGAACCGGGGCCGCTGTCTCCATCCTCATCCCTACGCCCTCTATACCCTAGCCTCTAGTACCCAAATCTTAATTTCTTTCCGACTCCTATGCTTCCACCTACCATTCGCCTCATTGCCACTGATATGGACGGAACCCTAACCTGTGAGGGCAAATTTTCGTCTCGGCTGCTTCATGAGTTGGAACAGCTAGCTGCGGCACAGATTCCAGTTGTGATTGTGACGGGGCGGTCGGCTGGTTGGGTAGAGTCGGTTGCCCACTATCTGCCGGTGGCGGGAGCGATCGCCGAAAATGGGGGACTGTTCTACACGGCCAATGCTGCTCAGCACGAACTGTTGGTGCCACTGCCTTCGTTCGAAGCCCATCGTGCCAAGCTGGCGCATATGTTTGCTGAATTGCAGCAGCGGTTTCCCCATCTTGTCGAATCGAGCGATAACCGGTTTCGCATCACCGACTGGACTTTTGATGTGACAGACTTGAGTGTAGAAGACCTGAACTGGATGAACGATCACTGTCAGCAGTTGGGATGGGGCTTTACCTACAGCACGGTGCAGTGCCATATTCGGCCATTGGCTCAAGATAAAGCAATCGCTTTGCAGCATGTGTTGCACAGGTACTATCCCGACCTTACCTCTCAGCAGGTCGTCACCGTTGGCGATAGCCCCAACGACCAAAGCTTGTTTAATCCTGAGATGTTTCCCTATTCGGTTGGGGTGGCCAATGTGCGTCATTACCTTGCTCAGCTTTCCTTTGCTCCAGCTCACATTACTGCTGCTGCTGAGGTGGATGGCTTTTGTGAAGTGATGCAGCAGGTGCTCGCTCAGTGATGAATTTTGCTGGTGGTTCGATGACCATTGAAGTTAAATAAAATCGAGACATTCGGCCCATCTTCCGAAAACCAGTCAGAATTGATGGTATTTCCGCTTAGTGGCGTTGCATTGAGTTTGTTTGCCCATTTTGCCCGTTGAAATCATGACTAAGAAAAACGAAACCCCAGCTCTCATTCTTTCCCTTTTGGTGACGTTGGCGCTGATTGGGGCTGGCCTGTGGTGGTTTGGTCGGCAGTTAAATCTTGGCAATGTCGTTCAACCGGGAGAAACGGGTTCATCCACGGTCGATCGGCCAGGGTGGGGTTCTCAGGGGCCAGTGGCGCAACGGTTTAGTGCTGGCGATCGCATTTTGCTGCCAGACTTGGCTACTCCAGAAAAGGAATCGGCTGTTCAGGCGATCGCTGCCGGAGACTATGCCCAGGCTGTATCCCAGTTAGAAGCCTCGCTTCAAACCCAGCGAAATGATCCCGAAGCGCTGATTTACTTGAATAATGCCCGGATTGGCAATGCGGATGCCTACACCATTGCCGTGGCGGTTCCGGCGGGTGCTTCGCCCAACTCGGCGCTAGAACTGCTGCGGGGTGCAGCCCAAGCTCAAAACGAAATGAATCAGGCTGGCGGGGTGAATGGCACGCCCATTCGGGTGGTGATTGTGAATGATGACAACGATCCCAGTACGTGCGAGGCCGTTGCCCGAGCCTTGGTGCAAGATGATTCGGTGCTGGGGGTCATTGGTCACTTTGGCAGCGAAGCGACGCTGGCAGCGGCTCCTGTGTACAACGAAGGCGGTCTGCCGATGATTTCGCCAACCAGTACGTCGATTCAGCTATCCGGCCAGGGACAGTACATTTTCCGTACGGTCCCCAGCGACAAGTTTACGGCTACAACCCTGTCGCGCTATCTCATCAATGGCTTGGGCGATCGCAGTGCGGCTGTGTTCTACAACTCCCAAAGCGGCTATAGCGAATCCCTTAAAAATGAGTTCACCACGGCGTTGACAACCGATGGTGGGCAAGTGGTGATGGAATTTGACTTGTCGGCGGGATTTGACGCAGGGCAGGCGGTAAGCCAGGCGCAGCAGCAAGGTGCAGAAGTGTTGGTGCTAGCGGCAAATACCGCAACGCTCGATCCGGCGTTACAGGTTGTGGCTGTAAACCGGGGTGAGCTGGAAATTTTGGGAGGCGACAGTTTGTACAATCCTAAAACGCTGCAAGTGGGTGGCCCCAATGCAGAAGGCATGGTAGTCGCCGTGCCGTGGATTATTCAGTCCACTCCCAATTCTGAGTTTGCTCAAGCATCGCGCCAACTCTGGGGAGGCGATGTTAACTGGCGCACTGCCATGACGTTTGATGCGGTGATGACGCTGGCTGAGGCTCTGAAGCAAAGCCCCACCCGAGAGGGGCTCATGACGACGTTGCGATCGCCCGGGTTTGCGGTGGAAGGCGCAACAGGCACGGTGCGGTTTTTGCCATCGGGCGATCGCAATCAGGCAATGCAGTTAGTGATGGTACAACCGGGCAACCGCTCTGGCTACGGTTACGATTTCTACCCACTTCAGCCTTAGGTCAACCTGAGTTTTGGATAAGCTAAAAAGCTTTTAGCCGAAACTGACGTTAGGTCAGGTGGAGCGATCGCATCTGTTCAGCACCTCATTACATGAATTCGACAAAACAAAAAGAGTGCCCACGGGATCAGTCAGGCACTCTTTGATGGCTTAAAAGCGTTCAACAGGCTATCCATTTGCTTGTTGGCGCTGCTTTAACACAGCCGAATCTGCTGGTAGGGCAATCAAATTGTCACCATAGGTGCGAATCAGTCCTTTTTGGCGGAGCTTGCCCATCAGTCGCGTCACTGTGACGCGGGTAGAACCAATGGCGCTGCCAATTTGGGCATGGGTGAGCGACCAGGGTAAATAATAGCCATCATCACTCGGTTCACCAAATTCTTCGATCAGCAGAGTGATGAACCCCAGGAGGCGGTCAATGGTGCGCCGCTGTCCCAAAGTGCTGAGCCACAGAAGTTTGCGTTGATGCTGATAGCGAAAAGCATCCAACACTTCACGACGAAAATGAGGCCAGTTATCGAGATCGTGCCAGTACAGCCAAATGACTGAGGTTTGATCGACATGGGCAAAGGCCTGCAGCGTAAAAGGAGACTGTGCCACAATCTCAAACGGTTGTCCGGCACCAACAAAGCCCAAAAATGCCTCTTCAGAATTGACCCGAGGTAAGCGAGATGAGGCGTTGGATGTGCTCACTTGCGCCTCTCCTACCAATCGCACCGAACCTCGCTGCACCAGGTACAACAAGCCAGGTCGGGCGGGAATTTTTTCATCTTTGGCGAAACTGCGGCTGCGGTAATGCTCTTGCGCCCAATCGAGAATACGTTGCCAGGTGAGAAAAGGTCTTGCCGTTTCTGAGGGTGTCGTCGAGGAAGGAGGAGAGACGGAGTGCATAGGTGGGGTTCCTAAGATTCAGTAAGAATGCGGTTGACTCTAGGCATTCTTGAGGGCGGTTCAGGGCTGCGACGAAGACAGGAAAGGCTAAGAGAGTAATAACTATCAGTAACTAAAGCGGTAACTAAAGTATTACTACTAGCTTACGACTCAGTTCCTGTAGCTAAAGTAAGAAAATTTACGAGGCTGGAAGGTAGTATTACACTTTATACCCCTCCCTTTTATGCCAGATTCACCAGGAATCCGCAAACTTTTATGAGACTTTCACAAAAGATTCAAATTTTTATACCTCTACGGTGGGTTTTACGCAGTGTTCTCTCTGATTTGGTTGATGGTTGTTTGGTTAATGGTTGAATGAAGCCGAATCATTTAAGCGCTGCAACGTCGCCTTTGAGTTTGCAAGGGGCCGTGTGGAAGGGACTGTTGCCTATCTATTTACAACATTGGCATGAGGGATGGGGTCAATTCGAACCAGCGCTAGATGTACTTGGTGAACCGACTGTAGGGTTGGTATACGTAAAACGCGTCCCAGAGCAGATTTGCTACGCTTGGGCGATCGCCCATTCCCTAGCCTCTAGGCTGCATCTTGCTCCTACCGACATTGCCATGCAGCTCGCGCAGCGATTGAACCAATCGATTACTGACTCCGCCTCTGCAACGGGCCCCAATTGGGCATTGCCAGATTGGACTTCGTTTGAGGGAAGCGATCGCTCATTCACCTTAGCTCAATTCGTGTGGGCGAGTTGTAGAGTGCGTGCCCATTCTTCGGGGATTGTGCAATTGGGGGTGGGTGACTACGGTGTGGCGGTATGGCTGCATGGCATGAGCCAGAGGTGGCTGTATCCCCCACCGCGGCTGCGGGAAAGTCCTGTTGCGGTTGAGATTCTCCCACAAGTTACGCGGGTTTGGCTGATTCAGGTTGCCCATGGGCGCTGCTGTTCGCTGTTGCGACTGGCGGCTGATGCTGGAATGATTGCATTGCAGATTGCAGGGTCGCATGAGGGCGGGTGGCGCATTCCTCAACCATTGCCATGGCTAACAGATGCGGGCGTGTTGCAGTGTCGCGATCGCATTGAGTATGAGTTGGTGCAAAGGTTGGTTGCTGTGTTGGACGATGCTTGGGCTGAGAGAATCACACCCAAAACTGCGTTACGACATGCCGAGCATGTCAGCGATCGCCTGAGCCAACTCGATGCGGCGTATCCATTATTTGGAGCGACAAAAGGGATTGGAGACGCAAGAGGGAACCTTGTCGCGCGGGTGCAGGTGCGCATGGGGTTGGTATGCATTGCCAAAGAGGTTTTGGGATGGCTGCTGCACACTTGGCTGGGAGCCGAAGCACCTACAGAACTGTAGCGCGATCGCCCGGTTTATAGAGGCGAGTTGATATGAGATACGACGGAAATTGTGGATTGTTCTGTTTTATGTCAAGTTTTACGGAGTTCCTGACCTGGGTTCCCAATCAGTCAAATTTTTTGTGCGAAAGACTAACATTTTTCTTCTACTTCTGATATACTAACGACCAGTGTGAGGAGCGAACCAGCAAGGGCATCGAGACGAAACACGGTCAGTCGTCGATGCCCTTTCTGATTTCTACTTTTCCAGAAGTTTTTCCTAAATTCAAAGCAATTTGCATTAGCCTTTCCGAACTTGGTTGCTGGGAAGGCTAATGCTTTTTTTAAGTTGGTGTTTTTTGGATTGAGGTAGAGGATGGAGCAACGGCTGAGTCGGGCGGCACGCGATCGCTGCTTTAACAGTCGCTACTTCAGCAAAAACTCCTCAATGGCTGCGGCTGCACCTCCAACTTCGACTTCGGGGGCAATCCAGTTGGCGATCGCCTTTACCCCATCCGGGGCATTGCCCATGGCAACTCCGATCCCTGCATATTGAATCATTTCCAAATCATTAAAGTTGTCGCCGATCGCCATCACCTGCGCTGGCTGAAGTCCCAATATCTCCTCTGCCAGATATTGAACCGCAGCGCCTTTATTCACAAGCGGGTTGGCCGCTTCCAAAAAGATATCGACCGATTTAGTCAGATATAGCTCAGTAGGGCGATAGCGCTGACGCAGTGCTGCCAACAATTGGTTGATCAAATCAACATTTTGGCTTTGCACCAGCACCTTGGTGGGATCAACGCTGAGCATATTGCGCAAATCGCCAACGGGGGTGGGCTCAACGTGCGATCGCTCCGCATAGCGAGCGGTTTCTTCGGTCAGTTCGCGAACATACAGCTCATCTTCGATATACAAATGCACCGAGAGTTGATCGCGGTGTTCTGGCTGTTCAAAAAAGTCCAACAGTTGTCGCACATAGTCTTTGGAAACGGCCCAGTGACGATGCACATGGGCCGTGGCTGGATCTTTAATCAGCGCCCCTTGATACACCATGAGCGGCAAGTCGGAGGTGAGGTCATGGTGAAATCTAAGCGCTGAGCGAAACATCCGCCCCGTGGCGATCGCCACCCGAATGCCCCGTTGCTGTGCAGCCCGAATCGCCTGAATGACGATCGGCTCTATTTGGTTGGAGCGCCCGACAACTGTTCCATCCAAGTCAACCACGAGCAGTTGAATATCGGCCATGAACTCACCACAAAATGTTGACGTTTAGAGCTTACGCAATTCATCCGAAAGACTAGGGGGTTGAATGATTTTTGGAGCGCTTAGCGCTCCAAAAATCATTCAACTGCATAAGTCCTGATATTGCCAGCGGCAAGGGCGATCGTCCTTAGGGATTCATGACAAGAATAAAACCTCGCCAAACGAGAAACCCAATCAGCAACCTCATCATGAGACAGGCTGTTTGGCCTGACTGGAGGGTTCTTCAGTCACTAAATACTGACGATTTTGCGATCGCACCACAGCAGCTTCATCATTGTAGAAGAAGGACAGCAACGCATAGCGTGTTCCTTGCAGCACTGAGGTCGCCTCATGCAGCAGCGAACACGAAAATATGACCGCTTCACCCGTATTGGGACGATAAAGCTGCGACCCAAACTCAGGAAAGCGCAAATAGCCCCCTTCAAACTCTTCGGTATTGAGATTGATCGTCATCGCAAAGCGACGATGGGCCGTTCCCTTGGTTGTGTTGTCGCGATGCCGATTGAAAAATCCCTGATTGCTTGCGTCGTAACAGGCGACAAGATGCCGCTCAAACCGTGTGATTTCGTATTGATAGGCTTTTTGGATTTCGGGCTTGACCCGGCGCAGCATGTGGGAATTGAGCGTTTCTAATAACCCCTGATCCTGAATATTAAAATCACGCCGCCGTTTGAAGCCATCATCCATCACGGCAACCGTTTTGCCATCGACTTGCCGCATAAAGCCAGAAGGCTCGCCACCGTTAGCCTTGTATTGTGAAATGAGGTGGCGACACATCTCCTGACTCAGCACATGGGGAATGAATAGCACCGGAGCCTGTCGCTGGGCTACCACCGATGGTGGAATCGGCGGTAAGCTTGCAACGAATTCCACCACTTGGGCAACGTGGGTTTCTGGCTCGGTGATTGGAATGATGTGAATGATCTGCATGCGTTCGTTTAGCACAAAGGTGATGGGCGAAAACCGCATGTAGGAGCCATTGTCGATAGGGGTGGCAATACCATAAAGCCGACTGACTTGCCGCTCAAAGTCCCAAATGAGCTTGCAAAAGGCGGTGCTTTCGGGGGTGGAAATGTGGTCTTGGTCTTGCGCATCAATGCACACGCCAAAGAAGGGAACCGTGAGTTTGGCAAAAATGGGTTGGGCGGCACAAAACCCCTCAATGACCTGGTGCATGCCGGGAAGTTGGGTACTGCCAAAAAAGCTTAAGACCGTGCGATGCCCACCCACCGTATCGAAGTGGTAGGTCGGGTTGACATTAGACGGGGCAATAAACCACGGAGCCGGATCGCCAATGGTGAGGTGGGTCATAGTGCTGCGCCAAACTCGACAGGTAACTTTGCGGTTGTGTATTGGTTGTGCGATCGCCCATGGGGTTTTCCCAAACGAAGCACCAACAAAACCAAGCTGTTGAATGAATATGTTCTATTTATTAACCTCTAGTGGCACAACATTTACGCCAACTTCAGACAAAACTTAGAAATTGACACATGGATACCGTTGGCCGATGGAGCATATGAGCCGATGGAGCATATGAGCCGATGGAACATATCAATTGCGGAGAGGCGCAGCCATGGAGATGGGCGATCGCTAAGAGACAAGTTCCCTATCGGCTAGCCTTGAGCTGTCGTGAGGCTGCTTTTGTTGCAGGTACCACATGAGTGTGGCAAACAAACCCACGCCAACGATATATTTTGCAAGGTCGGGCACGGCGGGATTGGGCGAAAAGAAGCCTTCGATAATACCCGCAATCACCAGCAGCGGAATAACGCCATACAGCAACCGAATCGCCTTGAGACCATAGTGCTTGAGTGCATCGATGCGGCGATCGCGTCCCGGAAACAGCAGCGCTCGACCAATGAGCAGTCCCGCTCCCCCCGCTAAAAAAATAGCAGGCAGCTCCAGCGACCCATGGGGAAACACAAAAGCCCAAAAGGGAAATGCCAGGTTGTTTTGCCCCACCAATGTGCCGATCGCGCCAATCATGCAGCCGTTGAGCAGCATGATGTAAGTGGTGAGCAGTCCTGCCGTGATTCCTCCGGCGATCGCACTCATGGCCACGCGAATGTTGTTGATCATGATGCTGCTAGAGGCAAAGGGCTCAATGCCGATGATGGAACCCATCCACAGTTCGCCGCGATCGCGCACTTGCTGCACAATCTCATCGGGCACAATCACGTTCATAAAGTTGGGATCAACCCAGGCATACCACCACGACACCAGCCCCGCCACCACAAACATGGCAGTTGCCAGCGCAATGTATCCTGCACACTCCTGCACCGTAGCCGGAAACCCCCATCGGTAAAACTGCCATAGCGATCGCCACTCTTGCCGCCGCGATCCTTGATAAACCTGGGTATAGCCTCGGGTGACCAACCGCTGCAAATCTTGCACAACCAAATTGCCGACTGATTGGGTGCGCGCCCGGGCCAAGTCTCCCGAAACCGAGCGGTACAGGCTGGCAAGCTGGTGAATTTCCTGAGCCGTGAGCGATCGCAACCCGCGCTTTTCCGCCCGAGTGAGCAGGGCATCCAACTGTTTCCAGCTTGTTTCTCGCCGCGCGATCCAACGCTGAACATTCATGCGGTTACCCCGACGAATCCCAATAAGTAAAGCAGGCTTAACACAGCAGGCTAATCCTAGAAATGAATTGGAGACTTCTGTCAGCGTAGACTACCATAGCTTCAACGCTACGCGTTCTGTTCCTCCTGCGTTTCTCATTTACTATGACACCGGGCTTAGAACCACAACCCCTGCCGCAACCTCTAACCATTGGCAATATTGTGAATGCAGGGTTTCGCCTATATACAACGCGGTTGAAGCCGTATCTCAAAGTTGCTGCCATTGGGTCGCTGTGGCTGATGTTGCCGTGGCTGTTGGCTATTGTCGTCGCCATTTTTTACGCAACGGTGCGCGACTATTGGGCGTGGCTGGGGCTAATCATTCCTGCGCTGCTGGTGGTCCTCTTCATGTCGCTCACGCGCTATTTAGCCGAGTCGGCGGCGATCGCCCGTTTAGCCTATGGAGAGTTAATTAACCAACCCGAGACGGTGCAAGCAGCGCGGCGCTATACCAGCTCACGCAAGTGGAGCTTTTTTGGCGTCAACATGCTCCTGGGCCTCATGTTTACGGCAGTGTTCGTTGCAATGTATTTGCTGGCGGCCCTGTGCGTTGTCGTCATTTTTGCGGCAACGGGCGGCGTTGATTTTTTGCTCAATCCTGGTCCGGCGGCGGCGGTCAATCCTGGCTTATTGGTGTTGACCGGGTTGATTGTCCTGGTGGTGCTGCTGCTGCTGTTGCTGATTGCCTCGTGGTTTAGCGTGCGGTTTGCGATCGCCGAATTGCCCTTGGCGATTGAACCCGGGCTGACCGCGACCCAAAGTATTGGTCGCAGCTGGAACCTGACCAACCGCAATGTGTGGCGCATTTTTCTGGTCATGTTTGTCACGCTGCTGATTACGCTTCCGGTTCAGCTTGTGCTGCAAATTGTGCTGGCTTTGGTTCAAGGGGCGATCGCATCCTTTGTTCCGAGCGATTCCCCATCGTTTGTGCTGTTTTCCAACCTAATTGCTCTGCCGTTAGGAATTGGGGTAGGCATTTTGCTGCTGCCCCTCTGGCAAACCATCAAGGCTGTCATTTACTACGACCTGCGCAGCCGCTCCGAAGGGATTGATCTGGTATTGAACAACATCCCGCAAGACGGTTCAGGAAAGGAATTCCCGCCGGTGTAACCTATGCGCTTTTTCAATCGGGTGACGGTGCCCACTCCCGAAAGCACCGAACTGGATTTTAGTTTGGCTGGCATTGGCAATCGGGCGCTGGCGTTGGTGATTGACTACCTCATTTTGCTCACGGTCCTCATGACCTTTTGGATCGTGTGGCTGCTCATTTCAATTCAGCTGTTGTCCTACCTTTCCGAGGTCAGTTCTCCCTGGGCAAGTGGGCTAATCAATTGGCTGTTGGCGATCGCCCTGTTGCTCAATTTCGTCATTTCGTTGGGCTATTTCGTCTTTTTTGAAGTGAAGTGGCGGGGCCAAACTCCGGGCAAGCGCTTTGCCCACATCCGCGTCATTCGCGAAAATGGCACCCCGGTTGGCCTATCGCAAGCCGCCTTGCGAGCCCTGCTGCGGCCTATTGATGACTCGTTTTTTATCGGAGCGCTCTTCATCTTGCTCAGTGCCAAAGAAAAACGCATTGGCGATATGCTGGCGGGCACTATCGTGGTGCAAACTCAGCCAAGTGGCAATCGAGCGGCGATCGCCACATCAGATACCGCCAATCAATTGGCTAGCCAACTGCCTCAGCTCACACAGCTCGCCAACCTCTCGCCCGACGATTTTGGGGTTGTGCGGGAGTACCTGCGCCGCCGCAAAACGCTAGCTACCAAAGCTCGCACCGAGCTGAGTATGAACCTCGCTCGCCAAATTCGCGATCGCATCCAGCTCGAAACCATTCCGCCTGATTTAACCTCCGACGACTTTCTGGAAGCGGTTTATATGGCATATCAAGCCCAAAACCAGCACTAGGCCATGATCCCTTGACAAACCAGTTTGTATCCTGGATTACTTAACCTTGTCTTTACACTCGGCGACTAGAATGCAATCGTTTGTTGAAAGGAATCTCTAGAGCTATGGCATTTAATTTTCGGAACAAGCGATCTGTTGCGATCGCAACCATGACAGCCTTCACGTTGGGTCTGGCCGCCTGTGCCCCCAGCACCACCGACACCTCCTCGGGTGGCACCGAAACTGAAACTGCAGCTGCCGGCTCAGATGTCAGCGGCACCATTCTCATCGACGGTTCCAGCACGGTTTATCCGGTTTCTGAAGCCATGGCCGAAGAGTTTATGGCAGCCAACTCTGGCGTTCAAGTGACCGTGGGTACCTCTGGTACGGGCGGTGGCTTCGAAAAGTTCTGTAGTGGCGAAACCGATATCTCCAACGCCTCCCGTCCTATCGACGAAGAAGAAATTGCAAGCTGCGAAGCGGCTGGCATCGAATATGTGGAACTGCCCGTTGCCACTGATGCGTTGACCGTTGTGGTCAACCCCGAAAATGACTGGGCAGAGTGTCTTACCATCGAGCAACTCGAAACCATTTGGAGACCCGAATCTCAAGGCACCATCTCTAACTGGAACCAGGTTGACCCCAGCTTCCCCGATGCTCCTTTGGCCCTGTACGGCCCTGGTACCGACTCTGGAACCTTCGACTACTTCACCGAAGTGATTGGTGGCGAAAGCGGAGCCAGCCGTGGGGACTACACTGCCAGCGAAGATGACAACGTGCTGGTGCAAGGTGTGACAGGCGACACCAATGCCATTGCCTACTTTGGCTATGCCTACTACGTTGAGAACACCGATAGCCTCAAGGCTGTCAGCATCGACGACGGCAACGGCTGCGTTGAACCGACTCAAGAAAACGTGCTGAGTGGTAACTATACCCCCTTGGCTCGTCCCTTGTTTATCTACGTTTCTCGTGCATCCCTCGAAGAAAAGCCCCAAGTGCAGGCATTCATAGACTTCTACCTTGACCCTGCAAATAAAGAATTTGTGGGTGAGACCGGCTACGTTACCCTCACCGATGCGCAATACACTGAAGCAAAAGGTCTGCTGGACAAATAGTGACGAATTCGGTCTCTTTGATGCGTCCAGCGTGACTCGCCAAGGGATTTAATGTTTGTAAGTAGCGGGTTTAGCAGCTTTTATGCTCAAAACCCGCTACCCAAAATTTTCCGATCGCAACACGACCAAGGCCATCTCATCGTAGGATGGGATTAACATGTAAAGGGTCTTGACGCAGAGCGACCTTTTTCAGAAAGACATCACTCCCAGGTAATTTTTATGACCGAAAGTTCCATACCTCCCGGTCAACAGCAATCCGGTGTATGGCATCCAAACCGGGCTGCGAGCAAGCGCAACGAACTGATTGTAAAGGTCCTTACTGGAGCCTTTGCCGCCATTTCAATTCTCACCACAATTGGGATTATTTACTCCTTAATTGGAGAAACTCTCCGGTTTTTTCAGCAGGTTCCGCTCTGGAACTTTTTGTTTGATACCGAGTGGACTCCACTATTTACCAACTCTCGATATGGAATTGGGGTGCTCATCAGCGCAACGTTTTTGACCTCGTTCATTGCGCTGTTGGTTGCGGTTCCCTTGGGTATTTTAGCGGCTGTGTGTTTAAGTGAGTATGCACCCACAGGTGTACGAGCTTGGCTAAAGCCCGCTCTTGAGGTCTTGGCGGGTATTCCAACGGTGGTGTTTGGCTACTTTGCCTTGCTGTTTGTTACGCCAATTTTGAAGGCTTTTATTCCTGGGTTGCAAACGTTTAACGGACTGAGTGCAGGGCTGATTTTAGGAATCGCTCTGCTTCCTACGATCGCATCCTTAAGCGAAGATGCCATCTATGCCGTTCCCAGTAGCTTGCGCCAAGGTTCCTACGCGCTAGGGGCAACCAAGAGGGAAACCATTACTAGTGTTGTGCTGCCTGCGGCCTTGTCGGGGATTGTGGCCTCGATTGTGCTGGGGGTGGCGCGGGCAGTAGGCGAAACCATGATCGTGACTTTGGCGGCTGGCCAAAACCCCAACCTCACGCTTGACCCACGAGTTGCCATTCAAACCATGACCTCGTTTATTGTGCAGGTGGCTGGTGGAGATATTGCTGTCGGAACGCTGAAATACGACACGTTGTTTGTCGTTGGTACAACGTTGTTTTTGATTACTCTGGCGTTGAATATCTTTAGTTTCTGGTTTGTGCGGAAGTATCAGGAGAAGTACGAATAATATGACGACGACTGATCCAAACCTAACAGAACGCTCTGGAACGCAAGCCGCCGGAGGATTCGACGTTAACCTTGAGAAACGGTATTTTTACGATCGCATCTTTAAGATTGCAGCCTGGACGGCCACGTTGATTGGCTTGCTTGTGCTGGCGGTTTTGCTCATCGATACCTTTGTGGATGGCTTTCCTCGATTGGGCTGGGATTTTATTACCAACTTTCCTTCACGACGACCTGAGCGTGCGGGGGTAGCTTCGGCTCTTGTTGGTACGGTATGGTTACTATCGATTACAGCCCTGTTTGCGTTCCCAATTGGGGTTGGTACAGGCATCTTTTTGCAAGAATTTGCCACAGATAACTGGTTTACCCGTGCGATTGAAATTAACATCAGCAACTTGGCTGCGGTTCCATCTATCATTTACGGGCTGCTGGGTCTGGCGATGTTTGTGGAGGTGCTATCGCCAATAACGGGTGGTCGTACCTTGCTGTCGGGTGGGTTAACGTTGGCTCTGTTGATTCTGCCTGTGATTATTGTGGCCACCCGGGAGGCTTTAAAGGCGGTACCAGATAGTTTGCGGATGGCCGGTATGGCGTTGGGCTCTACCCGCTGGCAAACGGTTTGGGCTCATGTACTGCCTCAGGCCATGCCTGGAATTTTGACCGGGACGATTTTGGCTCTGTCTCGGGCAATCGGAGAGACCGCTCCTCTGATTGTGATCGGGGCGCAAACATTTGTGGCGTTTATGCCCAATAGTTGGTATTCATCTTTTTCGGCGATGCCCATTCAAATTTTTAACTGGACCTCTCGCCCCCAAGCGGAGTTTCATACGAACGCGGCGGCAGGTAGCATTGTGCTGTTGGTGGTGTTGCTGATGATGAATGCGACTGCAATTTATTTGAGAAACCGGTTCCAAAGAGCACGATAGGCTGTGGCTGACGTTATGGCGATCGCGCATTGCTTGATGTTGACGAAATTAGGGAAACCCCAAGGCAAATGAACACAACCTCACCCATCCGAACTGATGTCGCGTTTCGTGTTGAAAATGCGAGCTACTACTACGGCTCAAATCTTGCAGTCCGCGATGTTTTCATGGATGTACCGGAGAGCAAAATTACATCCTTAATTGGCCCTTCTGGCTGCGGAAAAAGCACGGTGCTGCGGTGCTTTAACCGATTGAATGATTTGATTTCGGGGGCGCATGTAAAGGGCAAGATTACCTACCGTGGCGTTGATTTGTACGACAAGAGTGTCGATGCAACGGAACTGCGGCGGCGGATCGGGATGGTGTTTCAAAAGCCAAACCCCTTTCCCAAGTCAATTTACGAAAATATTGCGTTTGGGGCACGGATTAACGGTTACCGAGGCGATATGGATGCACTCGTTGAGCGATCGCTGCGGGGTGCGGCACTTTGGGAAGAGGTGAAGGATAAGCTGAAGGAGAGTGGCTTATCGCTATCGGGTGGTCAGCAGCAGCGATTGTGTATTGCCCGCGCGATCGCCATTGAGCCCGAAGTGTTGTTGATGGACGAGCCTTGCTCGGCTCTCGATCCGATCTCGACCTTGCGGATTGAAGAATTGATGCAGGAGCTGAAATCGAATTACACCATCATTATTGTGACGCACAATATGCAGCAGGCTGCTCGCGTGTCGGATATGACGGCTTTCTTTAATGCTCAGGCAACTGAAGCGGGCGGCAAGCAGGGATATTTGGTTGAGTTTGCCCCAACGCAAACGATCTTCAACAATCCGGCTCAACAAGCAACCCAAGACTACGTTAGTGGTCGGTTTGGCTAAGCGCGATCGCCAAACTAAGTTGTCTGTCAATCGTTGAGAAAAAGCCCTGTACAGCAGGGCTTTTTTGTTGTGAATTCAGCATGAACTGGGTGGATTGAGGATAACGACGGCTTGAGCCATGCAGCAGGCAAATGTAAGGAGGGGCGAGAGTGAGTCGTGGGATGCGGCACTTTATCCCACGGCAGCCAAGCACGCGGTTTCACCTAATAAGTGATGGGGTAGGGACAAAATGAAATTGCTCAGCTCGTCCAACCGTTGATAGGGCTTGCTAATAAAGTGCTGATTTTCAACCCAATAAAAGAGCGCTCCATCATACTGCATAATTTTGAGAACGCATCCCCGATCTTGGGCCAATCTGAAGATCTCGTTAATGCTAGGGGTCATACTTTTCATCTATCTGTGCGCATAATTCATTTAATTCTTCATATATTCTTTATCGACCCTTTAAGTTTTGATTCCGTATTATCCACAAAAAATGTCGAGTGGATTTGGGATGACTCCGGGTTTTTGCGAGGATACCAGGGCTGACTTTGGCGATCGCTTCATCAACAGGCCGAGTGAGATTGTCGAGAGAATTGCGTTTTTGGTGCAAGAATAGTACCTTTGACCTAACATTTAGGTAGTCTCTGCATTGGGAATTGTTGTTGTCTGCCAATGTTGAGATCGCTGTTGTCAGATGTTCTGGACTTACGCATTGGTGTTGTGGGGGGGGGGGGGGGGGGGCCCCCCCCCCCCCCACAACACCAACACACCAGATTTAGTGGGCTTGCGTAAGTCTTGATGTTGTTATAAATCGAGATATTCAGTCGAGATATTCAATCGCATGCCGATTAAGCCGTCTCAAATTTTGCATTGCTTGACCGATAAGCGCGAAGCCTTCACCGCGTTTGATGCCAAAGCCGTTAAGCGGATGAATGAGTATCATCAAGCATTTGAGGATTTTGTTTCCCAAACGGAAGAGGAGCGATCGCAGTTGTTGCAAGGGCATGCGCCAGCATTGGGAGCGCGTCCGTTGGAATCGTTTGCAGAGACGGATGGTGGGGTTGTACGGAGCGGCCTCCGCTGGAACAACCGTGAAGAAAGTCTGGCCTGGGTGCGCGATCGCCTCACGGGAATCACCACATTTGCGGTAGACGGCTCACAGATTTATCCCGGAAAAGATTTATCAATTCCTGTAGCGTTGGTGCAGATTGGCTGGTTTGAAAATCAGCATTTGCCCATGGGGGGATACGAAAAAGACATTCGTCTTGATGTGCTGACGCCGCACGACTTGCAGGCAGGCAACAGTGGTGAGCCTGTTGATCGGCGGGTGAATATGCGTCGATTTGAAATGGAGACGCAGCGGCTTGTGGAATATATGGAGGCTCACTCTGGGCAAAAAAACTGTTTGCTATTTTTGGATGGGTCGCTGGTTGCGACGTTTGCGCGATCGTTTGAGCCAGAGGTGCGGCAATTTTACATTGAAGCTTTGTTGGCGGTTCTGCGAGCCAGCGAGGCCCATCGAGTGCCGCTGGTGGCCTATATCGACACATCCTATGCAGATGATGTAACGGTGATGCTGCAAAGCTTGTATGACTTGCCGCGTTCCAACAGCATTCACGATGCCAATTTGGTAAACCGCTTAGGGATGGAGTGGGGCGATCGGGTTCCCTTATTTCTGTGCAAGCGGGCCGATATTCTGCAGGAATATGCCGAACACAGCGATCGCATTGCCTTTACCTATCTCAAAACCACGCGAGACAACTACCCAGCCCGACTTGAAATGCCTTTGTGGATGGTAGAGGAGGGATTGCACACTCAAGTTTTGGACTGGGTGCGCGCCGAAGTGGTAATTGGTGCGGGCTATCCGTACGCGATTGAAACGGCAGACAAAACGGCGGTGCTTCAAGCGGGCGATCGCCAACTCTTTTTTCGGGTGCTGCAAGAGTGGCTTGAGCAAGAGCGGCTCAATCTGCGCCTATCGCGCAAAATGGTCAGCAAAATGCGCCGACGCTAACCTGCTGCTGGGGGATGAGGGCTATTTGTTGACTTCTCAGACACCCTCTTAAATTTGTTTTGCAAACTTTAGGTAAACCTGATGGCATATCGGTTTACCTAAAGTTTGCTGTCAGTTTCTTCATGGTGCTTGAAAACCCTGACGTGGGAATGCTCTACTAGAGGCAACTTCGATTTAGTGCTGTTTTCTCGTGTCATTTGCGATGCCACCTCAAGATATGTTGGCGTTAGCCCAACAGGGCGATCCAACCGTACTCACCAGCATTTTTAACCACGCGTTCAAGCCGATGGGCATTGAGGCGCGAGTGGCGAATCGGTCTCAGGCGTTGCATGTGGTGCTGCGGGCTGCCCACATTCCCGACCAGGCTAGGGCGATCGCCCTAGTGCAGCGGCTTGTGACGGAATTAAGCATTCAAGCGGTCGATATGCTTCAACTTTATGCCCATCAGATTGGAGCAAAGCAGTTGGCTTGGCAACACACTTTTACGCTGCGTCCGACGGGATCTTCCTCGCAGATCTGGCTTGATGCTCAACCGCATCTTCAGCGCGGGGAGGACACCGCACCGGGTACCATAGAAGCGATCGCCCCAAACGAGGCGGATCCCATTCCCGACTTTGAAAACCCGTTTGAACACCCGCCTATCTTAGACACCATGAGCCCAAACGAATGGTTTGAACAGCCACAAGCTCAACCCTCAAACGAGCTTCCCTTCAAAGAAGTGGAGCCTTTGAACCTGCTGCCTGAGCAACCCCTTGCTACCCCAAAACCAGCGCTTGATTTGGCGACTCCTCCCGAAGAAGATTGGCTAAAACGTCCAGAATCAGCCATCTTAATTATTTTTGTGATTTTGGTGGCGATTTGGGAGTTTTATTTGGAGTTGGTAGAAGGGGATGGTTCGCTGTCGAGTGTGGGCTTGGCGAAGCGGCTAGGAGTGAGCCGAAGTACCGTTAGCCGGCGCAAGCGCGACTCCGACTTTAGTGCGTGGAGCCAAAGCTTAGATCCAGATGGAATTGCCTGGAGCTATCGCACGGGGCGGTTTTTGCCGCAGTGGTAGCCAAGTAGCCAGCTTTCAACGGCGATAAAATGGCTATAAAAACTGTTCTAAGACGCTGGATGTGAGCTGACCAGTTTTGCGCCAACTGAAATGCTCGATATGGGCAAATCCAGCGTGCCGAAGTTGCGATCGCGCCGTCTCATCGGTGGCAAGTTGATGCATTGCTGCGGCGATTGCGCGAATATGCGTTGGGTCTACCAATAGGGCGGCTGAACCTGCCACCTCGGGCAAGGCTGCCACGGTCGAAGTAATGACAGGCGTGCCACAGGCCATTGCTTCCAAGACAGGAATGCCAAACCCTTCCCATAAGCTGGGAAATACCAGGGCGATCGCTCCAGCAAACAATTGCAGCAACTCTGCACTGGGCACATAGTTGAGCCAGCGAACTTGGGGCGAAATGCCCAGCGATCGCGCAAGTTGCATCAGCTTTGGAGTGTAGCGTCGATCTACAGGGCCAACCAGCCTTAGTTCATACGCTTGACGATTGGGCAACGCCGCAAATGCCTGCAACACACGGGCCAGGTTTTTATGTGGATCATGCCGACCGACGTACAAAAAGTAATTGTGCCGGGGCATGGATACCGGATGAAAGCGCTGGTCATCATAAGCCAGGGGAATGGGAGTGATGTGCCGAGCCGAAATGCCAAACCAATCCATAATGTCTTGTGCGGTTGCCTTGGAGTTACAGACGATGTGAGTTGCTTGTTGCAACACCATGGGCACGTAGAACCGAAAGTAAGGCGTTAACGGTGAGGTCCAGCAGGGAAATCGCAGCGGAATCAGGTCGTGCACCATCACTACAGTGCGACATGAGGAAAATAGCGGAGCTTCTGGTACGGGTGAAAATAGCAGTTGGCCTCCATGCTGGTGATACATCTTGGGAAGGTGTACCTGAGTCCACCACAGTCGGTTGATATGGCCCCGTTTGCCATGGTCTGCACTCATACGGCTTGAGATGGGTTTGTGGACCCAGGTGCGATCGCTCGGGGCGGTTTCAAGTTCGGCAATTCCTGGAGGCGCTAAAAGTAGTGCAGGCTCAAGGGTTAAATTGGAGACGAGGTTGATCGCGTAGTTGGCGATACCAGTGCGACGAGTGCCCACAAACGATAGGTTAATCACACAGGGTAAGCGCATCAAAAACTGTTGAAGGACGAACAAATAGAAATCGGCCAGCGTCAAGCGACCAGTATCAAGCGACCAGTATCAAGCGGCCAGTTAGTACGGTTGGGCAACTAAATTGCCAAATGAAGGTGAAATGCAGGCAAGGCTGCGTTCGAAACAGGTTGCAACCATTTGTATGGCGGCTTCCATGGCGGCTCCTATGGCGGCCTGAACTTAGGTTCTAGATGTGACTAGGCTTAGCCTGTACCAAGGTACTGTACCTTGGCTCCAAAAAAAGTTGACCATCATCCTATCCTAGTTCTACGTCAGCGTGATTCGATAAGGATGAGCTAAACTCCTGCATGGCACGTTTTTGTGCAGTGACTCCTCCCATGGGTTCCAAAATTTATTTCATCACAATCAATTATTACTCGGCAAAATTGTTGCGATCGCTGTTGCATTCTATTCAGCAAGCGGCAGATTCGTCGGGCGATCGCGCCTTCGAAATCCTCATTGTGAACAACTCTCCCGATGACTCTGAGGTGGAATCCTTGATCCATGCTCCTTCTATATCGCTCATCTCACCCAAAATTAATTTGGGCTTTGGTGGAGGCTGCAACGTCGGAATTCAAGCGGTGTATCAGCGCGATCCTCAAGCCATTGTTTGGTTGATTAACCCCGATGCCTTGCTGACTGCTGATGCGATCGCCTATGTACGCCAATGTTTGCAACAGGAACCTGCGATCGCAATTCTGGGCACTCGCATTCAAGACTTGGAGGGTCGCCTGTGGTATAGCCAAGGCACCTTCAACCGTTGGACAGGCTCCCTCAAGCATCGGTTCGACACCGTTGACTGCACGCCATCCCCACCTGCAACTCATCCAACCCGCTGGGTGTCGGGCTGTAGCCTCATTCTCAACCTGGCAACCTTTGACCAGTGTCCCAGCTTCGACACCACCTACTTTTTAGATTACGAAGATGCCGACCTCTGCGAACGCTATGCCCAGCAGGGTTACCCTGTTCATGTAACCCAAGCTGTGTTGGTGCATCATCATGTGTCGGCCATTACTCAGCGCAACCTCACGGCTAAGTTTCAACATGCTGCCTTTAGCAAGCTCTATTTTCTCTATCGCCATGCCACTCCCCTTGCTCTGTGGGCCAATATGGTCTACATCATGGGCAAGGTGCTGTGGCACTTACCCCGCCGACCCGACATTGCTCATGGACGATTACGCGGCCTCTTCGATTTTTGGCAATGGCGATATCATTCCGCTCAGCCAAATACTCCCTTTCGGCCTCGGTCTAGCTTTACCCGCGCACCAGCAACCACAACCGATGGGCCAAAGCTCTAAAGGTTTTCCATTGCGATCGCCATGGGCAGTATCGGAAAAAGATATACATCAGCGGTGGCCAAAACAGATGCGACTTGCGATGGCAAAATGTGTAGTACACATCTGCCCAACGGTTCAAGCGCAGCTTTTTTTGCTCTACTGAAAAGTCGTTATATAGCACCACCTGCGGGCTGACAAATACTGGAATTCCGTTGCTGCGTGCCCGCATCGTAAATTCTGAATCGGCATGGTAGTGCGGCAGCCAACGCTCGTTGTACAAACCAATTTGCTCAAACACACGGCGATGAATCAAAACTCCGTTGCCGGGTAGCGCTTCGGTTTCCATGACCTCGCGTTGCCTCACCTCGTCTGGCAGGTCTTGTTCTAGAACATCGGCATCGGCCAACCGCAAAAAGTCGGGAGTTCCCCAGTCTGTGTAGCATCCCAAACTCCAAATGCGATCGCGCTCCGCCAAATAATTGATGCGATTCCCCAAAATCCAACAGTCACAGCGTTGGGCTATTTTCACCAACTGCTCAATATGATCGTCTGCCAAGATGGAGTCATCGTTCACGGTGAAAATATATTCCGCATCAGTCGTCAACGCTCTTTTGACTCCTGCATTCGTCGATCCGGTCCAAAAATTACGGGCCGAAACCGACAGTACGGTTACTTCCGGATAATGTTGCTTCACCGCTTCTTGGGTGCCATCGGATGATGAGGCATCAACAACAAACACGTGAAGGTAAGAATATGTTTGCGATCGCATCCGTTCTAAAAAACGCAGCGTCTTCGCCTTGCGATTGTAAGTTGGCACCACAACCGCAACGGCTGGATTGTTCACAATTGCTAGCGCTTTGCTATCCCACTTGCCCACTCGCCTACTCAATCCAACAGTCTTGATTCATCATACGGCGCTTCATGGTTGAACGCGTGGACCGGAGCTATAGACGGGAATATATTTGCTCTGTCTCAATTCTGACAAGATAGAGTGTGTAGCCAGCCGCGAAACCGGAGCGGTTTCAACGCTCTGGTGTTCGTTTTAGTAACTGCGCATTCTTAACAGAAAATGCTGGACAGACTTCGGGATTTTGGACATCAATCCGAAGCGACCTGAGATGGTGTGCCTGATGCCAGCGAGCTGAGGTATCTAATGGAATTCTGACGGGGCCATTCGGCGCAACAAAACGGATAACAGATTGCTCGTCAGGGCCTCCGAAAGACTTGCTACCCCAGTAAATCTCCAGCGTTGGGGCTGATGCTTGAGGAGCAACTGAACTGCCTAAGCATGCAAAATCGAAACCTAAAATGTCGGCATCTGTACCATTCAATTGAAAAAGTTGAAGGTCATATCGAATGCCCGGATCTTTATCCGTGACTTGATAACCCCCATTACCCAAAGGCGAAACATTTTGTAGTGCTGATGGGTTGGCGATGTTTGCAACCGGTTCTACCTGTGTGGATTGCTCCGCAATATGCCGAGGCAGCATCATTGCCCACGGTGGAGTGGTGGGATAAATCGGTACAAAAACAAACTTCCCATCTGCTGCTGGCTGCCATTCTTCATTTATGAAGCTTTGACGGGCAACAGCTTGCATTAAATTCTGTTCAAATGTTCCAATTTGCCTCAAATTACCGGCGTGCCTCTCAATATTTCCATATGAGGATGCCTGATTGGCACCACTCAGTAATACAACGAAGGCGATCGTCAAAACCCCCAACTGCATAGAGCGCTTCAGGAAACAACTTGCAATATCCTGAACGAGAAGAACCACTAAAAAGATTGAGAGTAAATTTTGGCCATAGTAATAGCGATCCGGCCAGGTTGTTGAATATCCATTGAGCAAACTCGTTAACCCTGGCCGAAATACCACCGCCAAGAGTGAAAATATCGCCAAAGAATACACTCCAGCCCAATACATTTCATAATTTTTAGGATTGGCAAATTTGATAAATAGTGCAACAACAGCAATCAATAACAAAACTGTAAATACATCATTCATATACCTGTAGAACGGATATATGACGGGATATAGAATTGAGCGAGCAAGCACCATTTCGATCAGGCTTGCGGGTGTCCAGGAAGAATCCAACCCCCCTGTGTATGAATTTCGGCTAGCCAGCATGAAAAAGAGCTGAATGCACAAGACTGTGCTTAACCCTATTAAGCTTAAAAATGTTCTATCGCGGAAAATGCTTTGCCATGAGCTTCCCTTTTTCCATACCTTCTTTAAATAAGGGAAGTAGGCAATTGGTTGAAGCATAAAAACGACTGGGTTTGTGGCTGCACAAACCCAAATGCAAATATCTAACCCCAAAAATATCCAAATGTTTTGTTTGGTATCACCCTGTTCAAGTCTTATATTTCTATAAGCAATTAGAATAAATGCGAGATATACAAAGGCGTATCCTAAGTTTAGAATTCTTCCAATTACCTCAAAATCTGAGCCGCCTAGTGGGAAAAAACTCACCGCCAAGGCGAGTAGTATTAGATATCGCATGCGCAACTTTTGGTGAAGCAGCAGGATCGGAAGAGCCGCAACAAAAGCAAGAAAAGAATACGAGGTAATCGCAATGATTTGCGGAAGATTTAGAACATTACTCCCAAAAATTAATTGATTAATCAGAATGGCGATGCCAGTAATAACAATATTGCCTAAAACCAGGTAGTCCGCTCTAGCCTCAAAGAGAGCGGGGAAAAAACCGTGGCTCAAAATTGGGCCGACATACGAGCGTCCATCCTCGGCATAAAAAACAGGATTGAAAAATGCATCAGGATTGCGAATAAAAAAGATAAGGCATGAAATACAAAAGATGCCAATGAACAATTGGGTTCTTTTCAACATAAAAATCTGGTTTTGTCAGAAAGAGCAATGTACAAAGCTTGGGTATTTATTCGGTCTAGCTTTTGAGCTTGCTCGACGTGACGTTAATGTCATTTTTACGAGTTAGAACCAAGCTACGGCTTTCTTTATCGATTAGATAGAATGGTCGATTTTGATTGCTAAGGAAAAGTCTGGAAATATATTCGGAAAGGACGCTTAAAATCATAAATAAAATGAAAAACATAAGCGAGTTTTGTAAGGATAATGTTGTCCAGCCTTCTGCAACATTATCCTTGAATATATTAATTAAAATGACATAGAAACTGTAGATGATATTTAAAGATGCGGCTAAAAGCGCTATGACAGATAGGAGACGAAGTGGATAGTGAGATGATAAGAAAACAAGACGCAGTGCGCGAGCGATCGCATCTGAGTAACTTTGTCGATATAAAGAGCCTGTACGATTAATTCTTTGATAGTTAAACGTGGTATACGCTAGTCCTGAAAAAGCAGCGATAACTGGAAATAGACTATAGCGATCGCTATTATCTAAAAACGAATTAATTGCGCGGCGAGTATAGAGCCGCAGAGTTGAGATGGCAATTGGTAAATCTTCTTTTGTAATGTAGCGGTAGAAACGAAAGAAAAATCGACTCATGAAATGGTAAGGACTTGATCGATTAATTCGATCATTCCTTAAACCATAGATCACATTAATTCCGCTATAGCTGAGATCAATCATCTTAATTAGAGGATCGACCGGATCATACGCGGCATCCATCGTGATGACCACATCACCAATGGCATTTTCAAGCCCGACAATAAATGCACTTTCATGAGGAATAGAGCGGGCTAGACAGTAAACTTGAATATTTTTTAACTCAGCCTGAAGCTGCTCAACAATGGTAATCGTTTCATCTTGTGAGGCGTTATCGACGAGTACAATCTCATAGTCTTTAAACTCTTGGGATAAAATATTAGAGACATCACGAAGATAATCTGCAATCCATCCACCTGCATTATGAATGGGCGACACCACAGAAACCAATAGATCTGACTTTTGGGGATTGCTTATCTTCATAAATGAATCAATTTGCCTGGTATTTCAAAAACGATTGAGTTTGAGTAAAGACTTTTCCTATGAAAAGACATCAGATGCAGCGATAAAGGCGTCGTAAATATTATCGATCTTAGAGCCTAAGACGGAGATAATATTGGGCTGATGTGTATTCTTTTCAAATAAGATGGGTCTGCCGTCATCGCCTTCGTTGCGAACTAAAACAGTCTTCACCTCAAATAAAGAATCGCAGTGCCGAGCCTCGCCTAAGCATGGCATAAAGCGTTGTGCGTCACGCAGCATAAACCCAAATGTGGTTTGTTTACTATAAGCGGCTAAGACTTCATAGGGATTCAGCTCAGGATGAGTGGATTCTAGCCATGAACTGTGGGGAGTGTAGCGAACGTGAGACAACGTTGAGAGCCGACGATCGGGAAATGGCATAAATGAGAAAAATGGCCCGTCCATGACAGTAACCGAGATGTCTTGTATCTCCTCGGGCAATTGCACGAGAGCCATCTCTGTGATTTCGTGCTTGAGTTGATGATGAGTTTTTTGAATGCCTTGAATTTGATTCAGCCCTGCATAGGTACAGTTCACAACATAACTACAACATAGATGGTTGCCAACATCATCAATGACATCCAATGGTTCGCTAAGGTTGTTATGGGGTTGAATGGCAATAACTTTGGTGTTGCACTTAATGATGACTCCTTGAGCGTCCAATCGTTGTCTCAGTAAACGCCTTAGCACCGCTGCATCAAATGCGTATTCCTGAGTTTCGTAAACTGCCGCGATCGCACGGGGCGAAAAGAGTTGTGTAAATTGCTTTCTGGCCGGTTGAATTGGAGCTTCAATCGTTTGGCAAAAGGTTTCAAATTGTCGAGGACTAACTTTTGAATGATGACGGGCGATCGCATATAGCTTGACAAACTCAGTCGCGATTGCTGGTCGAAACTCGTGTAAAAACCGAGCAAAGTTTAATCGGCTACGGTAGGCTGTGCTAAAGCTGCGGGGATAGTGGTAACCGCCATGCAGTCGAGCCTGGTTATGGTAAGACGCGCGGGTGAGTAAATCTGACGCTTGCTCGATTAAGACAACAGAAGCGCCTTGATCGGCCAAGTGACTTGCTAAGCTACACCCGTAGAAGCCACCACCGATCACAACAATTGGGTACTTCAGCGGCTTGATCATTACCTTTAACGGTGATGCGAAGTGGGACGATAACCGCCCAAAGCAGCTCGAAATAGCTGCATTAACATGCTCCAGTGCGTTTTCAGTCCCTTAATTTTGCTAGGGGTTGGGCCAGCGTTGGGATACCGCCTTGAAACTGGAATTTCTTTGACCCGGTAGCCAAGTTGAGGAGCCATAACCGATAGATAGTAGTGCAGGTTGTACGTATCAAAAATATGCCGAAACGGCTGCACTCGTTCATCGATTAAAAACTGTCGGCTGAGGGCACGAAAACCATTGGTGGTATCGGTGTAACGAAACCCTGCTCCCAAGCTAATGACAGGTGCATGGATGAGCTTGACAGAAAGCTTACGGATGAGTGGGGTGTTTTCTTCAATGCCGCCAGGAATATAGCGGGAACCTTGCACATAGTCCCACCCTTGGCTGAGAGCCTCAAGAAAAGCTGGAATGGCGTCTACTCCATCTTTGTTGTTGCCGTCTATGATGACGACTCCTTCGTATCCTTGGGTGAGAGCGTAGGCAAAAAACATGCGCAGTTGGGCACTCAGCTTTCCCGAACCTGTTTTGGTCAGGAGGGTTCTAACATGGCAAGGCTTTAAGTTTGCATCGGAAACAGAACCATCCCGACTGCCTCCATCGGCAATTACGATATCTGCTAACTGATGCAATCCTAATTGGTGCATCGTTTTGAGCTGCGTTTGAATGCGATCGCCCTCATTGATAACAGGAATGCCAATACAATAACGTGCTGTTTTGGGAGCATATTCCGTGATGACAAAATCTGGAACTTGCCATGAGGTGTGAAGCAGGTCTGACTCCGATGGCTCTGACCTTTTTCCAGTACGTTCAAACGCGAGATCCAATTCCTCATCCATCAACGCTTACGCTCCATACACCTGCATCACATAATCTAGCGCCTTCTCTACCCCTTGAATAGGCTGCTCAGTGGCCCTCATTTCGATCGAAATCCACTTTGTCCAGCCTAGGGTATGCAAGCTGGCCGCAACGCTCGCGTGATCAATGACGGGCTCTGCAAAGGAGCCCAAATGAGGCTCGCTGATGTGAATATGTTCCAACACATCCATGCATGAGTCGAGCGATCGGGGAATATCTTCCCCAGCCAGGTACATGCCTGCCACATCAAGATGCAGCCGAAATCCAGGAGAATTGACGGCTCGAACCAACTCGGCCCCTTGAGCACTGTGGGTTACAAAGTCGCATCCATAAAGGGTGGGATTGGGCTCAATACACAGGCAAACATCCAAATCCGCACAGTATTGCCCCACTTCTTGAAAAAGGTCAACCGCTTGGGCAAAGGCGTCAGTTTCGGACAATGGGCCCCGGAGTCGGTTTTTAGGAGCCCCAAATACGAGAGGCCTTGCGCCCAGCTGGGCAGCCAAATCTGCCACACGCTTTAAGTGCTGCACTAACTTGGCTTTGGTGTCTACTCCACCAAATACCTTCAAATCAGGGCAGGCATAGAGAATGGCCTGTAGGGAAGAACACTGTAGCCCTTGTTCTTCCAGACGATTGCGAAACTTGGTAATCACATCTGCTGTCAATTGCCAATCGGGGCTAATACGAGTTGGCGCTACTTCAATTGCAGCGACTTTGCGGTCCGCAAGCAAAGACAAGATGGTCTCATCGACTTCATCTGGCCATGCAATGTTCGAAACCGTCAATTTCACAATGTTTACCCCTTATTGAGTCGATACTCAGCAACAAATCTCCCAATGTCCTCTAAAACAGTTTCTTTCGAGAGAAGATAGCCGCGATCGCCACCAAGCACATCATCATAACAAGTTTTAACGTCATAACATGCCTGTGGAGTAGCCGCACTGCCCACCTTGACATTAGAAAAAAAACGAGAGGAAATTTCAGACGTTTGAATTGGCTCTGTTGCCAACATCACTAACATAATTTGAGATTGAATGACTCGCTGAACATCTCCCCACAGCCGAGTAATGTCGTACCATTGAAACCGGCTATCTGGATTGATCTTTTCTACCTCATTCTCATTCAGGAGATCAAAAATCACATTCTTCTTCAATCCTGGCCCAAACAAAGCCGGAAGGCGAATCACGAAACTCTCTCGAAACTGAGAAATGACAAATTGTTCTAAATAATAACGATTTCTTCCATAGGCATGGTTTTCCGCACTACCGCAATCAAATGTTTCATCAACATTCTGCACGCGAGGAAATACATCAATCGAGGAAATTAAGACAAATTGTCGAGATTCAACTTGCTTTAATTTCGATATCAAATTCTGAATTAGTGCTAAGTCTTCATCAGGGTTTTGGTTTGCCCACCATTTTTTAGCCTGAGGAGCAGCACAAATTAAGGTTTCAAACGTTTGCCCACAAATGGTGTCGATATTCTGAGTGTTATAGAAGCGATCGAAATGAGCCAGGCTGCTCAGATTGCTGCCGACAAAGCCCGTATGACCAATTAACCCATTCAACGCCTATACCCCTTCGTTAAGAATAGCTATCAACAATTAGTTTGAAGACGACTGTAGCAAGAATATTCGCCAACAAAAAAGACCCAAGTTTTGATCCTAATTGATAATAAAATGCGGACTTTGCTGGAAAAAGTTTGCGTTGTAGTAAGGATCACCTTGAAAGCTATCAAGATAAACATTCCATCGTTCGCGAATCCGCTCAAGCTCTCCTGGCTTTAGTCCAGGCTTTCGAGTCACAGATTCATGATGAGTGAGTTGAGCATGTGGAGTAAAGACGTTGCGATAGCCAGCCTGATGCACTTTTAAGCAAAAATCAACATCGTTGTAGTTCATCGGAAAACTTTCATCAAAGCCTCCAACTTGCTCAAACACTTCCCTTCTCACCATTAAGCAAGCAGCCGTAACAGCTAAGTAATTCCGATTCACAACATTGGAACCAAAGTATCCCAAGTGGCTTTCATGAGCGTTATAAAAAGCGTGCCCTGGATTTCCCTCTAAGATCAGGACCCCAGCATGCTGAATATTGCCATTTGGAAAAAGTAGCTTGGCTCCAACACAACCAACCTCTTGTTGCTGGGCTAGCTCCAACAAGGACTCAAGCCAATCTTGGGTGATCACTTCGGTATCATCGTTGAGCAAAAGAATCAACTCGCCTGAGCTCGCTTGAACACCAAAATTGATGCGATCGGAAAAGTTAAATGGTTCTGCACGTCGAACAAGCTTTACCTTAGGAGATTGAAGCATTGTGTCAACAACCTCATCTGGCGCATCGTAACCATCGACGACAACCACCTCATAGTTGGAGTAAGTGGTTTTTTTCAAAATACTTTGAATGCAGTTTTCCACAAATGCTGATTTTTTTTCTGAACCAGTCATTTGCTTCCCAGCGGTGGGAATTACAATACTGATCAGAGGATTCCCCACGATATGACGGCGAACTCTAAAGCACCCTGGTTGGGGCAATTCTTCAACCCTTCCAGGGTAAGAACTCCGCTGAACCATATCTTCTAAAGCTCGCTTGGCAGCGTTATAAGCCCAAGGTTTGGCGGTTTCTCCTGAAGCCGTTGAACTGGCCAATGTGCGCCAGTGATATAAAATTTTAGGGATGTGATAGACGTGATTCGTTTTCTCTGTAATTCTTAAAACTAGGTCCCAATCTTGAGCCCCATCGTATTCACTTCGAAAACCTCCAACAGCTCGAACTAGCTGAGTTCGGTATACTCCAAAGTGGCAGGTGTACATGCAACCTTGCAGGTAGTCGGGTGACCAATCTGGCTTAAAAAAGGGAGCAAACCGTTGGCCTGATTCATCAATTTTATCTTCGTCGCTGTATATAAAGTCAGCATCTGGATGTTGATGAATGAGCTTTGCATTTTCATAAAGGGCATTGAGCGGAAGCTCGTCGTCGTGATCTAAAAGCCCAATGTAATCTCCTGTTGCGAGATCCAAACCAACATTACTAGATGCAGAGATTCCGCCACGTTCTTTGCGGAAACTGACTTTTACTCGTGGATCAAGTTGAGCGTATTTTTCAAGAACTGGCTGAATCGCTGGCAATGTAGACCCATCGTCAACAATGCATAATTCCCAATTTTTATACAACTGGTTGCGGACGGACTCAATCGCTCGAACCAGAAAGGCGGGCTCAATGTTGTAGACAGGTAATATAATTGAAAATCTTGGTTGATACGAAAGCTGTTGAATGTCTGCTTGTATTGAAAGAATATCTTTTTTCGTTAGCGAATTTCTCGTAATCCAGGCTTGGTAATTTTTTCGAACTTTGAGCCTGCGTATGATGAAGTTGAAAGTCACATGAAACGCATGAGCAACTCCATGACTTTGAGAAATTTCTTTGAAGGTCTTGAATTTTTTTTGTAGCCTATCTAGGATTCGCATTATAAAACTCAAGTATCAATAGAATTGAAATAAGTCGCCGGACAGTTCAAAAGCTCTTCATCAAAGTCGGGAGCAATCACAGTAACTTCATTTTCACCAGGTGACAGGAAGGGCTTGATATCGATGAAAAAGCCCACTTTTCCGTCATTTGCTTTGACATCTTCTCGGGGTAGATTGGCGACTGTTGAAGCGACTTTTTTCTGATTGATCAGAATGTCGAGCTGGATTTCATCCTGCGATGAGTTTGAATAAGCCCAGCCTCTAACAATGCCATCTGTAATCGGTTCTAAAATCCCAACAACTGGCATTTTTCTTGCCCGTTTTAGATATTCAGGTCTATCTAATTCAATGGCTTTTTTCACTTCTAATAATTTTTCGTCGTCCATGGGCACGTTGCAGAAGTGAGCTAGATGCTTCAAAAAGCTATCTTGCTTTAAAATCGCTTTTTCATAAGAAACAAGCAAGACAGGATACTGAGTTTCGGCACAGAAATTGATGAGAGTTTCGTATTCCCTATTGGTTCTGGTGAGATTTCGGAGAACATCAGTATTCACTGAGATTGAGTTTCTGACAGCGATCGCCAAATGATCTCTAAAGACGATGACAAAATGAGGGTTACGAAGCTCATTCTGAAAGCTGTCAATATAGTTCATCGCCGTAGGCCGCTTCCAACCCCATATCTGAGGACACTTCTCATTACGGCTTTCGACAATCTGCTTGAATGTCTCAAGGTCGCCATTCTCGAGAGCCTGATGAACTTCGACGTCTTCAAGTACGGCTGGGTCGCGCTTGTCACCCATGAAAACACCCATCGCCTCTAAAACTCTTGCAACCATGGATGTGCCACTTCTGGCAACGCCGAGGACAACAATTGTTTTGGGGTTTAGCCGATGCTCATCTGTTTGGTTGAGAGTGTATATTCCTAAATTGATTAGCTTCTGTATTGACATCTCGATAACCAGTCCTATTCTGCTAGCCGTTGAGAACAAATTGACGCACGTGGCGTATGGCGTTGACAGCCACTTTTCTGTTTTTGATATAGCAATCCGCTTTGTTTAAATGCCCTTATTCAACCGCGATCGCATATCCACCTGACTGCAAACTCAAGTTCTTGTTGTAATAAGGGTCTCTCTCAATTAAATCTTTCCACCTCTCTTTCATATAATCCGCTTCCCCTTCAAAGCGTGCTCTCTTTTCTGGGGTGTCTTCATAACCTCTACTCTTGGACTCGTAGTGATAGAGAACAACGTGAGGTAGATACACGTTTTGATATCCCTTCTCAATCAACTTGAAGCAAAAATCAATGTCATTAAATGCAACCTTGAGTGCTTCTTCAAATCCACCAACTTCTTCGAAAACTGAGCGCCTGCACATTAAACAGGCTGCGGTCAATGCCGAGTAGTTGTTGATGGTTTGAATTTGGTCGAAATATCCTGGGGAATCACCAGGGTGATACTTATGGCTATGCCCAGCGACGCCACCAATCCCGGCAATAACGCCAGCATGTTGAACCGTATCGTCGGGATAGAGGAGCAAAGGCCCGACAGCGCCAATGGATGGGCGTTGTGCTTGCTCGACCATGGCTTCGAGCCAATCTGAATGAATAACCTCGGTGTCGTTATTGAGGAATAACAGGTATTGACCTGTCGCTTTTTCAACTCCAAAGTTGTTCAGTTTTGAGTAGTTAAACGGGATGTCGTTGGTGAAGACCTGGAACCGCTCTGGTTCTTTCGTTTTCCACTTTTGGAAGACATTAAGAGCCTCTTCTTCTGTGGTGCCATTATCAACTAGAACGACTTCAAAGTTGGGGTAAGTTGTTTTGGTGAAGATGGAGATTAAGCACCGATCAAGCACCGCACCTAAGTCTCGAGTTGGAATGATGATGCTGACGCGATCGCACGTTTTGATGTCGTACCGGATGAGGTAATGATTGTTTGGGGTTGTAATGACTTTTCCTGGTTCTTGCCGCCTGGCGATCGCATCTTCTAGAGCTTTTTGGCCTGCAATCAAAGCGTAATCTTTTGTATCGATAGAGCTAGAGGTAGAGCCAGCGTGAATTCGCCAGTGATACAGAACGTTGGAAATGTGGAAGATATTCGACGTCTTTTCTGTAAACCTCAGCACCAGATCATAGTCCTGCGCTCCTTCGTAGCCAGGGCGGAACCCACCAACTTCATCCACAATCTTTTTGCGATAGACCCCCATGTGACAAACGTACATTTTTGATAGGAGTGTATCTGGACTCCAATCGGGTTTGAAATAGGGATCTCGCAAATAATTTTTATCGTCAATCTTATCTTCATCCGAATAAATGAGATCGGCTTCGGGATGATGGTTGATGAGATCAACAACTTCGTATAAGGCGTCTCCAGTTAAGACGTCATCATGATCGAGTAAGGCAACGTATTCACCTGTGGCGATTGCAAGTGCAGAATTTGATGCTTCGGAAATATGGCCATTCTGTTCCCGAAAAACAACCTTGATCCGAGGATCGGTCTTAGAGTAACCCTGGAGTAGGCTTTTGATTCGAGAATCAGTTGATGCATCATCTGCAATACATAGTTCCCAATTCTGATAAGTCTGACCAATAACGGATTGAATTGCAGCCTTTAAAAACTCCGGTTTGGGATTATAGACTGGCATGATGATGCTAATTAGCGGCTGCTTAACAAAGCTGGCGGCCTTGCCAATAAGAGCTTGAAGTTCCCGTTTGCCACGATAGTTTTTATCTAGCCACACCTGATAGCGTGGATTATCGCTCAGTGGCTTGCCTTCAATCCAACTAAAAACTCTTCTAGAAAGCTTATTAAGCTGCTTGATTTGTTTAACCAGACCTCGGTTTTTCTTCGCCTCAATAATTTGATGAAGCGCGTGCAGAGACTCCACATTTGGAGTAGGGCGTCTACCCTCGGCTGCCCCAGAAAGAACGTAATGCAGCAGTGGATTGACCCTGGCTTTGGCTACATCCGGGTATTGTTCAAGATAGTACTGACTGCTGAAATGAGGATTGGGATCTCGATCTTCAAATGCTCCATGATGCAGGTAATGAAGAATTGGATCTGCTCCACCCAGCAAAACATCTATATTCTTTCGAAGGTAGTAGCTTGCATCAAATAAACCACTCGTTTCCACTTTGATTGTGTTTTTCAGGGCTTGAATTTCTGCATGAGAACGCAATGTTAATATGCGAAATATCAACATAATTCTGCGTCTAAAGAAATGGAAGCCAAGGTTCCTAATCCAAGAACGCCATGACAAAAAGCCAGATGCTTTTTCAAGCAAAATAAAGTTTTGTAGAACTTCCATCTGGCGATTTAGCTCTTTGACCTCATCAGACAACGTCTCTATCTGTTCTTGGCTAGTTGAGAGTTCGTGAGATAGGGTACTGACCTTTTGTTTACTATCAAGAAGCTTGGTCGATAGGTGTTCTACCTGCTGAACCCGTTCAGACAATTCCTTCGAGAACTCAGTAACTTGCTCATTGAGAACTTGAAGATGATTGGAGTAATTGCTGACTTCTTGCTTATAGCTTGCCAACTCTTGGTTGAGTATCAGTAGACTATCTTGGTGGTCTTTTTGTTGATGCTCTAGAAGTGGGCTGAATGCTCGATTAGCTTCTTGAAAAGCGTCGTACATTTTGTCCAGTTCCTCGTAGCTTACAGAGTGAATGTTGTTGCTTGCACGTATTGCCCAATCGTAGGTTTTAGCTACCCAACTAGGCACAAAAGGATTTTGAAGAATATCTGCAAAATCGCTGTGATGATGACGCAGATCAGGTCTCAAAAACTGAGCGATCGCAGCTTCTGCCTCGGTAGAAACTTCTCCAAAGCACACTTCAAGCTCGCGTTCTACCTTATGGATGGTTCCACGCCAGTCATTCAAAAGCTGTTCATAAGTAACAAAGGCTCGCTTCTGGTTTCGGGTATGGCGTTCTGCGGCTAAAAAGTGCTGTAACCAGAGCAGTACTGATTTCGACACCAAAAAACCATCACGTTTCTCTAAAGAAGCCGCAACCTCTAAGGGATTTCGAATTGGGAGGATAAATAGAGGCTCAGCCCCATACTCATGGACAACGTGGGTCCAAAATGGAACGAGCCGACAAACTCTAGGATCTTTAATCACGAACAACGGATGATCCTGAAAGTTGCTCGTGACGAGTTTTAGGGCTTTTGCATGAAGCTTAGCAGCAGCTTCAGACCCAAACCATCGCTCAGGAAAATCCGTGTAGTCGTCCCATGCAGAGTTTGCTGACCTTAGAACCTCTTCATTGAAGTGAACAAGATCGGCGGGCTCCCAAAAGCCAGTCTCATTGTTGTTTTGCTTTGGGGGCATTAGCTTGTCTGGGAGAAACGCGCCACAAAGATTTAGCACTCTTGTCAGTGCTGACGTGCCACTGCGATGCATTCCTAAGATAAAAATGGCTTGCTTCGTATTGGCTGGGCTACTACCTCTGCAGGGTTGATCTTCCATGGTTGGCGACGGCGGCTATGGCAAATGGGAATAGAACTCAGAGTTTGGATCTTTGAATGTAGTTTTAAGCTACCATCTTGCGTGTCTTGCTAATGCTTAGATTTCAAGCCAATATTCGAGATCTCGTTCAAAGAAACGCGATAGGTTTCGAATTTCTTCTCGATACAAATCCTTCAAATAAAGTTTAAGAGACGGCCTTTTGTCCAACGCGTTAGATATCACAACAAATGTATCGCCAATTAAAGGGGGACGAACAACCGCTTGTAACTCATCAAGGGGGAAGTCCTGCCAGATGGAGGGAGAGACCTCAATATGGTTGGATACATCGGCTAAGACTTTTTCAGGATGAGTGCGGATGTCATCAAAGAAAATGGTGAGTAGAGAAGAACTAGGATAGATGGAAGTCCAATTTTTGATGCTTCTAAGGTAATTACACTGTGATCGAGAAGTGTGACATAAAAAGTGATCAATAAACCATTGATCAGAAGCCTCGTGCATCTCCATTTGGGATCTAATTAGAGCCATGATTGCTGATGAGAAGGCTCGTTCAATAGGGTTGCGAATGCTGAAAATCAACCGCACGGAAGGAGCCACTTCGTAAATTGATTGAATAATATTGGGCTCCAGTATTCCATAAGCCGGCGTGATTTCTCCCTGTTTGATATGTTCAGGGCAAGGTGGAAATAGCTTTAACCATGCATCGCCCCCGTCTTGCGATCGCCTATCCCAGAAATGCACTTCCTTACCTGCTGGAAACTTGATCTGGGGATGGCGATCTAAGTTCTTGTACAGCCAGGTAGTTGCTGATTTTTGAGCCCCTATACCCAAAAAATGTATCAAACGATTGCTCCTCGATCTCGGTACTTCATGCAAAGTAGGCTATTGAACACATGGCACACACAGTTGACTCTATCAACCTATCGTTCACAGGCCGTGAACTGGGCTTATCATTCAGCCTTTAAGTTGAACTATGAAAGGCAATCAGGGTTTTGTTAATGCTGATAGTTGGTAATTTGGTTGCCGAAAAATCAATATAGCCATTCGTCTGCCTTTTCTTGATGGGGGCGATGCGAAACATAAGTGCGTCTGTAATGCGATGCAATTGCTCTCGTTTGTCTTTTAAATAGCCTGATGTTCCCGCATTGAGAAAAAAGACACCGGGGCTAAGAGCGGCTTGAAAGTGGAACGTCACGTTTAAGGTGGAGCCAGATTCAACGTACTCAAGGCCATCATCTGGCAAGGGATGGGTGACAATGCCACCTAGCTCAATGCCTGTAACCGATTTAATCATCATTCCACATCGAACTTTGTAGGCGGGTTGGGTAATGTTGACTTTGTAGGTATAGCGGTACAGGTGGCCTGAGGTTAAAATGTTGACCCGTTGGTTAGCCTGATTCAGAATTTTAATGTCGTAAATTTCGGCTCCGTTTTGCGTGTAGTAAACGGTACTTTTGGGCTGTAGATTCGGGTCAAAATCATCATCAATTCCCGGAAATTGGGCTTCGGCAGAACAAAGGAGTTGCCCTTGGCCTTGAGCAGTAGGTTTTGCTGTAGAAATGACAGACATACTGCCGCTTTTCGACGGTATGTCTTGACTGACAGATGAATCGCTATCGCTGTCGAATGCTTCGGGGCTTTGATCCAGTCGTCGAATTTCATCTCGAACGGTTTGCAATCTATCGGTTGGAGCGTAAATGAGCTTTTGATATTTGCTGACGGCAATTTTGGGTGTGGCGGTTAACAACCGCTCTCCTTTGTCGAGGAGGATGGCGCGATCGCACAACTCAACGATGCGGCTTGCTGAATGCGACACAAACAAAATGGTGCTGCCCTGTTTGCGAATTTCATCGAGACGGGAATAACACTTGCGTTGAAAGGCTTCATCCCCAACTGATAACGCCTCATCCACAATGAGAATATCCGGATCAACATTGATGGCAACAGCAAAGGCCAACCGCGCGTACATCCCGCTTGAATAGGACTTTACCGGCTGCTCAATAAAATCACCAATGTCTGCAAAGGCTGCAATTGTGTCGAACCGACGCTCAATTTCGCTGCGAGATAAGCCAAGAATGCTGGCATTCATAAAGACATTATCTCGACCAGTAAACTCGGGGTTAAACCCAGACCCCAGTTCCAATAAAGCCGCAATACGCCCGTTGACGGTGACTTGCCCATGAGTTGGCTGCAACGTTCCACAAATCAGTTGAAGAAGCGTAGATTTGCCTGCTCCATTGCGCCCTAATATGCCAACTGTTTCACCCCGATAGACTTCTAAATCGATCGAGCGAACTGCCCAAAATTCTCGGTAGTACTGTTTGCGATCGCCCACAACAAGCTGCTTGAGCCGATCGGATGGTTGATTGTAAATTGCAAACGCTTTACTAACCCCCTGCAAGCGAATGGCCACCTCAGGAGTTGAAGAGTCTAACGGCATAGGTGATGGCTGCTCGGTCATCGTTCTACTCTTTCGTTACTACAACACATCAGCAAAAGCAGGACGCAATTTACGATAAATCCACAACCCTCCTACAAAGATTACCAGCGAAATGCCAGAGGCAAACAGCCACTCTCTCCAGTGCTGAATTTCGCCTATGAGGATGATATCTCGATATAGCTCGGCGACTGCTGCCATCGGGTTGAACCATAACACCAACTTTTGAATTGGCTGTGGAATCAATGACGCGGGGTAAATGATTGGTGTTGCATAGAACCAAATGTTGAGAACAATCCCAATCGCCTGAGGAATATCCCTTAAAAAAACCGAAAGTGCTGCAGCTGCATAGGTTAAGCCTGCCGTCAATAGCAACTGCGGTATCCAAGCTAAAGGCAGCAGCAGCAGTGTTAGATGAATTTTTTGGGTTAGGACAGCCACAAAAGCAATGAGAATGGCCAATCCAAATGTACTTTCAACAAAGGCTGAGAGAACAGGCACGGCTGGCAACAACATGAGCGGAAACACAACCTTGGTTACCAAATTCTTTTGCCGGATTACAGCAGTGGCACCCTGGATGAATGCGCCCGTCACGGCAGTCCAGGGGAGTAATCCCGCAAACAGCCATAAACCAAAGGTTAAGTTTTGGTTTTGGCTGGGTAGACCTTGGGCGCTAAGCCGAACCTGAAGAACCACCGAAAATACGTAGGTGAAAATCAGCAGTTGAGACAGCTGGCGCACAATAGGCCACAGGCTACCTAACGCTGTACCTGTGTAATGAGAGCGCAGATCTCGCTGAACCAACCCCTTGAGCAGATTTAGGTTTCCCCACTGCTGTTCGGTTAAAGGAACGGCGTTTTGTATCTCGGCTATGCTTTGTGAGAACCTGCGCCTAAGTTCTAGCAACGTCAGCACCTAAATAACGGATCTCAGAACTGTTGATGGTGTTATCCAACTTAACATTCTGGGTGTGTTCGTCAGATAGTATACACTGCGATTCAACAAGGCGGCCTTTGCCAAGGCGATCGGAATTTGAGCTTCGTTAAAGCTGCGCTTTATCCAGGAATTCAGGGGCTTTGCTTGTGAGGCTTTATCGGTCTGAACCCTGTTGCATAACGATAAACCAAGTGTCTGAACGGCGAAAACTGTAAGATTCGGTTGCGTCCACGGTTCCGGCGATTTGGAGTTAGGGCGATTTGACTGAACGTCAGTTTTGGTTAAGAGCTTTTCTGAGGGTTGCGCGTCGCGCAACCCTCAGAAAAGCTCTTTTTTGTGTGCGTGTCGCGCATGCCAAAATGGGCCCTTCAGCTTATCCAAAACTCAGGTTGAGTTAGGGCGATTTGAGTTCGTCTACCCAACAGGCGACGAGGCATCGCTGCTTTTGATCGCGCGTTTGGCCTTGCCAGCAGCGTGTTAGACAGCGTTGTTCGCTGCGGGGTTGGTGCAGAGTGGATTCTGGGTTATGGTCGGTGGTGTTTTTTGGCAAATGATTTGGGCATTGATGAGGGTTTTCGGTGGGCGGGTCGGCGCTGCTGTAGGCTTCTGAGCTAGGGTTTTGAGAAAGATAGATGCGATTGCCCATGGCGTGAGGAATGAACGAAAGTGACGTTTCACATGATTGGTAGCTAGTTTTACGGTAGATGACTGCTTGGCTCAAAGCTTCGTTCAAGCGCGTGATCTCATCGGGTGAGCATTTCACAGGTAATGTTGCCCTGAATTGGCAAGAATGGGGTGAAGGGCGATCGCCCGAATGGTTGAGCTTGGTTTGGGATGGTTTCAAAGAAGGGACCATCGCTTGATAAGATGACCAGGGAGGATGCGATCGCACCTAACACTGGTTCTCGCAAGTCTTTCAAGGTTTATTTCATTTCAAAATTGGTAGCGAAGCGAGCGCATGATTACTGTGGCACTGCCGAAGGGCGGCTTGTTGAAAGACAGCATTCGCATGCTGAAAGCCGTTGGGCTGGACTTTAGCGCATTTTTGGACGAATCGAATCGGCAGCTAGAAATTTGGGATGCCAGCCACCAGGCCAAAGCCTTGTTGGTGCGCAACTACGATGTGCCCGTGTATGTGGAGTACGGTCAAGCTCAGCTTGGCGTCGTTGGGTATGACGTGTTTCGAGAAAAGCAGCCGCGAGTGGCGCATCTCATTGATTTGGGTTTTGGGCACTGTCGCATGTCGATTGCGGTTAAGGCTGACAGCCCTTATCGTTCGGCACGGCAACTGCCACCCCACTGCCGCATCGCGTCAAAGTTTGTGCGCTGTGCTCATGACTATTTTCAAAGCATTGATCTGCCGGTGGAGATTGTGCCGCTGTATGGCTCGGTAGAACTGGGGCCGATAACGGGCATGTCGGAGGCGATTGTGGACTTGGTGGCTACTGGCCGCACGCTGCAAGAGAATAATTTGGTCGAGATTGAAACGCTGTTTGACAGTACGGCGCGGCTGATTGGCCATCCCCTGAGCTATCGGTTAAATGAAGGGAATATGCAGTCGGTGATTGAGTCGATTCGGCAGCAGGTGAGCCAGCCAGTTGCCTAAGCTGGCCTGAAAGATTTGCCAAAAGCTGATTAATCAGCTTGATTTTTCTGTAAGACATAGGAAAATCAGATTTTAGTGCTGGGCTGGGGCGATCGCCCACAACCCTGACAGAACTGACGCAGTTGAATGATGGTTGGGGTTTAGCGCTCCAACCATCATTCAACCCCCTGATTTTTCGGATGACGTGCGTCAGTCCTAACTAAGTAGAGTAAAACAGGTCTGAAGATGAAGTACTGGCTGATGAAGTCGGAACCGGATGTGTACGGCATTGATGATTTGCAGCGCGATGGCGAAACGCTGTGGGATGGCGTACGCAATTACCAGGCGCGCAATTTTTTAACATCAATGGAACCGGGCGATCGCGCCTTCTTCTATCACTCCAATACGTCGCCACCGGGCATTGTCGGCATGATGGAGGTGGCAAAACCTCGCGTGGTCGATCCAACCCAGTTCGATGCGAAGAGCAAGTACTACGACCCCAAATCACCTGAAGAAAAGCCCCGCTGGCATACCGTGACGGTGTCATTTGTGGAGAAATATCCCACAGTGGTGACGCTAGAGGCGTTGCGGCAGGCATTTACCCCTGATGAGCTGCTGCTGGTGCGCCAGGGCAATCGCCTGTCGGTCATGCCGATTGATGAAGCTGTTGCCCAAAAAATTATCGAGATGTCGCAATAGCGATGTGCCTGCAAACTTACCCTTGGCTTGCAGGCGGGTTGTCAATCTGCTGCCAGATGAAGGCAACCAGATGAAGGCAGCTAGCGCTTGCCACGATTGAATTTGGCTTTTAGGTCTTCGAGGCTGGGTACCGGTTTGCTGGACTGAGATTGGGTGCGATCGCCAAGTTTTGCAGCCGATTTGGTCGCCTTTGGGGCTGGCTTTTCTGTCGTTTCCGATCGCATGGATAGGCTAATGCGTTTCAGAGCCTCGTTCACCTCTAGCACACGCACTGTGACGATTTGTCCAACTTTCACAATCTCCTTGGGGTCTTTGACAAAGCGATCGGCCAGTTGCGACACATGCACCAAGCCGTCTTGATGCACGCCAATATCCACAAATGCCCCAAAGTTTGCGACGTTTGTAATCACGCCTTCCAACGTCATGCCAACTTTTAGATCTCGGACTTCCTGAATATCGTCGCGGAAGGTGGCATAGGCAAACTGAGCGCGGGGATCGCGTCCGGGCTTTTCCAACTCAGCCAGAATGTCGCGAAGCGTAGGTTCACCAATGGTATCGGTGACGTAGCGCTTTAGGTCTAACGCTTTGAGGCGATCGCTCACCTGGGTCACTTGGTTGAGGGGTACTTGCAAATCCTTGGCGATCGCTTCCACTACCTTGTAGCTTTCGGGGTGCACTGCCGTGTTATCCAACGGATTTTTGCCCTCTCGAATGCGCAAGAATCCTGCTGCTTGCTCAAAGGCTTTGGGGCCAAGCTTGGCAACTTTCAGGAGTTCACGGCGATCGCGAAACACTCCATTTTGGTTGCGGTACTGCACAATATTGTTGGCCACGCTAGCCGAAATGCCCGACACGTAGCTCAGCAGTTCTTTCGAGGCCGTGTTCAGGTCTACGCCCACGTAGTTCACACAGCTTTCCACCGTTTCATCTAGCTTTTTCTTCAGCAGCTTTTGATCGACATCGTGCTGATACTGGCCAACGCCAATGGATTTGGGGTCAATCTTCACCAGCTCGGCTAGGGGATCTTGCAGGCGACGCCCAATGCTAATGGCACCCCGCACGGTGATATCCAACTCAGGAAATTCGGCGATCGCCACCTCACTGGCCGAGTAGATGGATGCTCCCGATTCATTCACCATCACCTTTACAGGCTTAGTGTCGAATGATTGCAGCACCTCAGCTACAAAGGCGTCGGTTTCCCGGCTGGCGGTACCGTTGCCAATGGCAATCAAGTTGATCTCGTATTTCCGAATCAGGTTTGCCAGGGTTTGCCCAGCCTTCTCTCGCTGACCCGCGCCCGTATGGGGAAAGATGGCTTGATATTCCAAAAACTTGCCCGTTTGATCAATCACGGCAACCTTGCAACCGGTTCGGAATCCAGGATCGAGTGCCAGGGTGGGCTTCATCCCCGCAGGCGGCGACAGCAGCAGTTCCCGCAAGTTGGCCTCAAACGTAGTGATGGATTCGGTATCGGCCCACAGCTTTTTCTCGGCTATGACCTCCCCTGTGAGGGAAGTCCGCATTAGTCGGTTGAAGGCATCGCGCAGCATCACTTGGTAAAAAGCCCGTACAGGCTTGGCTCTAGCGCGCAACACTTCACCTTCCAGGTAGGACTGCACCTCGGCTTCATCAAAGGTCAAATCTACCGACAGAATGCCTTCCTTCTCGCCTCGCAGTAAGGCCAGCAGGTTGTGAGGCTGAATGCTGCTCAACCGGGCGCTGTACTGGCGATACATTTCGTACTTGGTGGTGCCTTCGGGGAAGTCGGCCTTGATGCTGGAGTTCAAGCTGCCTGCTTGCAAAAAGAACTGCCGCAGGTGCGATCGCAACTCTGCCCGATCAGCCACGGCCTCTGCCAAAATATCCGATGCGCCCTGTAGGGCATCCTGTACCGACTTCACGCCTTTTTCTTCATCTACAAATTTGGCGGCCTCCACGTTCAAATCCGCTTGTGGCGCGTTCGGTTGATTCAACGATTTAATCCATTGAGCCAGAGGTTCTAGCCCTCGCTCGCGGGCAATGGTGGCACGGGTGCGACGTTTAGGACGGTAGGGCAGATACAGGTCTTCTAGTTCAGTTTTCAGTAGTGTTTGTTCGATCTGGCGCTGCAACTCGTCGGTCAGTTTACCATGCTCGGCGATCGCCTTCAAAACCGTTTGCTTGCGTTCTTCTAGCTCCGTTAGGTAAGTGTAGCGATCGCTCAGGTCTCGCAGTTGAGTTTCGTTGAGTTCGCCCGTGCGCTCTTTTCGGTACCGCGCAATAAACGGTACCGTAGCCCCCTCAGCAAACAGCTCCAGCGCATTCGCCACCTGAAATGGTTTGAGCGACAGTTCTTGGGCCAGCAACGTGGAAATATCGATCATAGGGAGTCGGAGTCATACAGCCAGTGCATTACTCACTATAGCGACCTCTATTGGGATAAAAACCGATATCAGAACCTCATATGAATTTCTGGAGATCCAGCCAGGCTCAACGTGCCCAAACTCACAAGTAAGGAGCCTCACCTGCTTCTTCCCTATCGAAGCGGTTGGAATGATAAGTAGGCCGCCATGATTCAACATAAAATCCCAAAACTCCGTGCTGCCTGCTGTGCGGGCAGCACGGAGTTTTGGAGTTTGGATTTTAATAGTGTCGAGGTACTTAACGTCAGTTTCGGTTAAGGGCTTTTCAGCTTATCCAAAACTCAGGTTACTTAGATAAGCCCTCAGTGAGTTTGCCAAGCTTCGACCGTTAGCCTAATTCGCTCAATGCACCGATGCGAGCCGTTGGGGGATGAGTTGTCTTAGCCGACTGCGAAAGTGGAATCTCAATCACAAACTCAGTGCCCTGCCCCGGAGTGGAATGGCAGTAGAGCTTGCCACGGTGTTTGTCGGTCACAATCTGATAACTGATCGACAGTCCTAGACCCGTCCCTTTACCGATGGGCTTGGTGGTAAAGAAGGGATCAAACAGCTTATTGCAAACTTCCTCTGGCATACCAGGGCCGTTGTCGGCAATGCGAATGGCCACCCAACTGTCATGGCTGAGCGTGGTCGATAAGTGCAGCTTGCCAGGGTTGGCTTCTCTCTCCTCAGGCGAACGAGATTTATTTTGTTCTTCTAGAGCGTCGATCGCATTGGACAACACATTCATAAACACCTGATTGAGCTGCCCAGGGTAGCACTCCACTAAAGGCAGCTCACTGTAGTCTTTCGTCACAATAATTTCGGGATGATCAATTGTTTTCTTCAGCCGATTGTGCAAAATCATGAGGGTGCTGTCTAACCCTTCATGCACATCTACGGTTTTGAATTCTGCTTCATCCAGTCGAGAAAAATTACGAAGCGACTTCACAATTTCTCGAATACGCTCGGCTCCTACCTTCATCGACTGCAAAATATTTGGAAAGTCTTCTTTGAGAAAGTCGAGTTCGCTTGATTCAATCGCCGCTTGAATGTCGGTAGCGGGCCGGGGGTAATGTTGCTGGTACAGTTCAACCAGGCTGAGTAGGGTACGAGCATAGTCTTCGGTGTGAACCAAATTGCCATGGATAAAGTTCACCGGGTTGTTGATTTCATGCGCAACTCCCGCAACCAGTTGCCCCAAGCTAGACATTTTTTCGGTTTGAATGAGCTGAGACTGGGTGCGACGCAGTTCAACTAAAGTTTGCGATAACTCGGCGGTGCGAGCCTCGACCCGATCTTCGAGTTCGGCATTGGTTTGCTCTAGCTCTTTAAACGAGTCCTGCAACTGTTTGGCCATGTCATTAAATGAGTGGCCTACAGCGTCTAACTCATTGATGCCGGTTTGCTCAAATTTTTGTTCGATTTGGGCAGCAGCGTTGGCAGAGCGTGCAGTCTGGGCAATCGTTTCTGAGAGATGCTTCAATCGCAGGATGGGTTGAGTAATCCACCGCGAGGTTTGAATGCCAAGGGCCGTGGCGACTGCTAGTGCCGCGATGCACAGCAAAATTGTGGTGCGTGTGTTCTCATCAATTTGTGCCATGAAGTCGGATTCTGGCACGCTAACGACAACCAACCAGTCCAGGCCAAAGCCGTCGCGCCAGGGAGTGACCTGCACAAACTTTCGCTCGTTGTTCAGGGTGACTACGAGTTCTCGATTACTGGTGATGGCCTCGAAGCTACTGTATTTGTTTTTCACTTCTTGAGCGATAGCCCGAATTAAGGGATCGGGACTTTCCAAGGCGTTGAGCCGCGTTATTCCATTGTCTGTCTCGCCTAAAATGGGCTGCTTGCTAGAACTGCCAACCAGCAATCCACTGCGCTCCATGACAAAAATCTGGCCATTGGGACTGACCTGAAGGCTGCTCAAAAAATTGCTGATATCGCTCAACAGCATGTCGACAAATAGTAGTCCCAACAGGTCTCCATTGTCGCTATAGATCGGAAACCGAGCGGGCACAGCCACATAATGATTCAGCCCAATATTTAAGCCTGCTGCCTCCGACTTTAAGGCTTCGCCAGCGGCGCTAATTTGCACTGTGTTTTCAAAGGTGTAAATTTTGCCCCAACCGGGTCTACCCGACTTAATCACCGCTGCATTCCAAGGATCGTTTAAGGGATCGGCTGGATAGCTTTGTATTAGGTTGATGCGGTTGCCTTGGCTATCGGCGAGGTAGTCGTAGGCTAGCCCATCGCCCGCCAGGTTTTCGAATACGAGTAGTTGCTGGCCGTCAATCCATCGGCCGGCCCCGGATTCTCGACCGTCGGGCATGGCAGCTCCAATGTAGCTGATGTTGGTAAAGGCGCGCGCTTGGCTCCAAAAGTACTGCTCGCTGGCTTTGGGGTCTAGCAGGTTGAGTCGATTGCTGGCGATCGCATCGGCATTGATTTGGTTGAGCTGTTGCGGTAGAGCTAGATATGTATCCAAGTGCCCATCTACCTGTTGCCCTGCCTTATCCATGAGTTGACTGGCGAGGTCATTTACAGCTTTTTGCCCGTTCTTAAATGACCAATAGCCGACCAAGCCGACGACACCGAACATTTGTAGCAAAAAGGGCACCACAAGAATGAGGCGGAGTGGAATTTGGTGCTTGACCTTTAGCATCGGGTCAACGTTACTTTTTGACAGCATGGTGATGTGGAGATAGGCGGAACTTTGAGTGGTTGGTCGCTATCTTCAACGTTGGCAGAGAACCTGGAGACCGAATTGTAAGCGAAACCGAGAAACTGCCAGACAGAGAACAACTTGAACTTAATATTCCCAGTCAGAACTAGTTTCTTAACATAAGTAAAAGGAGATGGATACATTCTTTCTTGATGAGAATATATTGTGCTGTCTGGCTGAAATGCTTGAAAAGTCTGCTGTTTTAGAGATCCTTGACTACGATGAATGTCAACGTTGCTTATTCGGTATTTTCTCAATCGCGGGTCGAAAAACTGAGGATTAAAGATTTGTTTTTTTGGCTTTTTAACCCTTTAGATGTTGATAAAAACTGATTGAATAAACGATGTCGATGGGAAATTTACGCTGTTTAGTTTAGGAGGTAAATTTTTTTATTCGTGTATGTACGGAATGGGGTTGGCAGTTTCTCTTATCCGCAATTTCTACTTTCCTAAACTGTGGACATAAAACTCAATCGAGGTGCGATCGCCCATTGCCCTATCTGGGTAACACCCCAATATGCCACCATTATAAAGAGAGGAGATGACGCTGGCGGACAAGGAAAACGCTCGGTCTGGTCTTGCAGTTTGGTTGTGTCGGAGCGAGCTACCTTGCGTTGTTCAGCTTTGTCTTGGGATGTATTGCACTTTTTGTTGTCATCTTTCATGTCTTATACCGAAACGCTGAGCCAGCTTGGACAGGCGATCGCTCTGCCCACTTCACCCGAAGCTGCCATTTTAGAAACCTTTCCCAATCCGCACCTGGGCATGCTGTATTTGGTGCGATTTGCAGTGCCAGAATTTACCTCGCTCTGTCCGATGACCGCGCAGCCTGACTTTGCTCATTTGGTGATTGACTACGTGCCCAACGATCGCCTGGTAGAGAGCAAATCGCTCAAGCTGTTTCTTGGTAGCTTTCGAAACCACGGTGCGTTTCACGAAGACTGTACTTTGAGTATTGCCAAGCGCTTAATCGATGCGATGAATCCGCATTGGCTCCGCATTGGGGGCTATTGGTATCCACGGGGTGGCATTCCAATTGATGTGTTCTATCAAACGGGTGTACCGCCTGAGGGAGTATGGATTCCGGATCAGGGGGTTACGTCCTATCGGGGTAGGGGCTAAGAGTGCCTGCTAGTTGATGCGACCTCGTGGTGGAAAGTCATGGGGCGATCGCACATGAGGTTCCGCATTGAGCAGCATAGGGAACCTGAAGCGTGGTGCCCTAGTAAGCGTGATTGTGGCAAACCGAACGGTCGCCAGGAATAACGGTCGCCAGGAATAACGGTCGCCAGGAATAGTAGACATGACCAACCGCCGCGATATTCGAGCCTTGAAACGCTATCACCAACTGGCTCAACTGGTGAGCCTGATGATTGCGCTGGCGGGTCTATTGGCGATCGCAATATTTCTAGCTCCCAATCGGGTTGGCATGGCTACCCACGTGCCAGGCACGTATCAGGAGCGATTGCCCTGGTTACTAATTGGGTTTGGATTTTGTGCCTTTGGGGCGGGGTGTGGGTACGGGCTCAACAGGTGGCAGCAACGGCTTCTGTGGATTGTTGAACAAATCACCCCCTCTCCAATGCGGCTTCGGCTTGAAGTTGTCTCCGATTCTGATGGCACAAGCTATTACGCACTCCTGAGATACCCCCACGAGGCGGCTTGCACTTGGAAGGTCTCTCTATATCCGCCTAGCTGGCATGTGAAAGGATTGGCGTTGCAAATGACAGAACTGACAGCGCAGGTCTATTTTGATCCAGCCAATCAAACGCCAGTTGCGATTCAAACGCAGGAGGGCATGCTCTGGCGGTTTGGCAGTCGCCTGTCGGCTCAGCGTATCCAGAACGAACGTTCAACTTGAATGTCATTTATACAGGCAGTGAGCGCGTCAGGTGACTGGGTGCTTTGGTCGCTGGGGTGTGCCTGATTGACCTCTGGGCTTTTGTTGAGAACTGACGAAAAGATCGACTTTTGGAGAATTGGGTTATCCGCAGTGATGGCGGCGAGATGGGGGGCGATCGCAGCGATACTGTCCCTTGAACGCTCTGTCACGTTATGAGATACCCCTGCTTGCACCCTGATGGCTCTAGTGGTGAGTTATTGGGGCTTTTAAGCTTTAGTACGCTTCAGACGACCCAACTTGCTTCTTGCCCATCTAAGACTGGGCTGGGCTGGCTGTTGGTGTTAGTTTGCCATCTCCAGCATTGGCTCGATGGCTCAAACCTAGGGTCGAGTTAGTAAGGATGGACTCATCGATAACCTTCTTGCACGAATGGCTTGTTGGAAGCATGAATCGTTGCAGAGCCGCATAACCATTCATGCAGGCGGTCTAATACCTTGGCCTAAACATAATAAAAACCCCCAAACTCAAAGAGTTCGAGGGCTGGAGTTCCTGAAAATCGTCACTTTACAAAATAATGGCAATCATGTCCTAAAACCACAAGGGGGGTAAGACCCATCACCGGGGGTTCGCTAACGCAAATTCAACGGTTCTATAGGATGGATGAGCCATATCCGTAGTCGCTTCTGAGGGCGATCGCTCGACTGCGATCCCGGCAAAAATCGACCAGGATGAATCTTAAGGTGCCACCAAGTCAGCGTACAGCTGAATATCTTGAGACGAGCGCCGCTTATCAATGGCCACGTAGGGCACATTGTGTGTTCCTGTAAAAATTTGAGTAGGACGGAAGATGCGGTTCTCTTCTAGCTGCTCCTTCCAGTGGGCAAGCCAACCCGCCACCCGGGCGATCGCAAACACTGGCGTGTACAAATCTGTGGGAATGCCCAACTTGCGATACACCAACCCAGAGTAGAAGTCCACATTGGGATAAATTCCCTTGTGAGCCAGCCGCTCAGCGACGGCCTTCTCTAGCGCAACCGCAATGTCATAGTACTGATCCTGCTCAGCGTGCCCTGACTTATCAAATAGCTCCTGCGCCATTTGCTGCAAGATAGTCGCTCTGGGATCTTTCACTTTATAGACTCGGTGGCCAAAGCCCATAATCTTGGATTTACGCTCAATGCAGCGCTCCACGTAGGGCACCACATTCTCTACAGAACCAATTTCTTCGAGCATGAGGATCACCTCCTCGCTCGCGCCACCGTGAAGCGGCCCCGCTAATGTGCCCACAGCGGATGCAATCACGGCATAAGGATCAGTCAGGGTAGAAGCCGTCACCATCGCCGAAAAGGTTGATGCGTTAATCGTGTGCTCAGCGTGCAGAATCAAGCAAGCATCAAAAATTCGAGCTGCGATCGGGTCAGGTTCCTGCTCTGTCAACATGTACAGGAAGTTTGCTGAGTAATCTAAATCATCCCGAGGCTGAATGGGGTCATTCCCCTTACGCATCAGTTGAAAGGCCGCCACCATCGTGGGAATTTTAGCCAAGAGACGAACCACAGCTGCTCGAATATAGGCGGGGTCATCCAAAGCACGACGCGAATAGAACAATCCCAGTGCTGCTGCACAAGCCTGTAAGGCATCCATGGGATGACCGCTCTCGGGAAAGCACTTCATCATGTCCCGGATACGATACTTCAGTCGCCGGTGAAATTGGATTTCGTGCTTGAATTCAGCTAGCTCATCGCTGGTCGGCAGTACACCCCAAATTAAGAGATAGGCAGTTTCAATAAACGAACTATGCTTCGCTAACTCTTCGATGTTAATGCCGCGATATTCCAGAATTCCGTTTTGTCCGTCGACATAGCTAATGCTGGACTGCGTAGCGGGAACTCCTTCTAACCCCGGTCTATATTCACAAGCAATGGTCATAGTTTCACCGTGCGCCCGGACTAGTAGTGTCATTGGCTTCTTATCTTGCCATCAGAGCTTTTTCTCTAATTCACGGATTAGTGCTGGAGCTTTGACAGTGTATAAGAAGCCTAGATTCATCATTCTAAGGCCCAGCACATCAAACTTTTGTCAGTTCTACAGCAGTCTTAGAATTTTGTTGAGGCACGGCTTCGTTGGGACAGAAGCTGGAGCAAAGATTTAGAAGGAGGTCTACCACTTTTATTGATCGGGAATGAAACGCAGCAACGGGTGTTTGGGCTCGCAAATTGCTGCTTGACAGCTCGTGATCAAGAGGGAATGGAGGCGGTGTCTACTGTGGTATCTGCGGGAGTGGGAAGGGGCTTTACGATGGGCACTTCGGAGTGATACAGGGGCAAATCAAACCAAAAAGTTGTTCCCACTCCAACTTCGCTCACAAGATTGACGCTGCTTTGGTGCTTTTCGATAATGTTGCGCACGATAGACAGCCCCAATCCGGTTCCTTCTAATGTGTGTACCCGATTTTCGACGCGAAAAAATCGCTCGAACACTGCAATTTGGTCTTCGCAGTCAATGCCAATGCCGGTGTCGGCTACCTCAACCCGAACATGGGTAGGAACCCCATGCGCGGAGGCAGGAGTGAGGAGATAGGCGAAAATGGCAACTTTGCCCCCGGCTTGAGTGAACTTGAGTGCATTTCCCAGCAAGTTGTTAAACACTTGCAGAAGCAGGTCGTAGTTCCCCAAGACGGCTGGCAAATCGGCATCTACATTTTGAATTAGCTCGATTTCTTTGTCTTTGGCGTTGAGCTGGTGGGTGCGTAGGGTTTGCTCAACGGTTTGTAGTAGGTCAACCGCATCAAAGTGATAGCGCTTGCCGGACTCCAACCGCGATAGATCCAACACATCATTGACGAGGCGGGTCAGGCGATCGGTTTCTCGGTTGGCTGTTTCCAAAAATTCGTGCTGTTCTTCTTCGGTCAAGCTATCGCCGTATTCATGCAACGTTTCGATAAAGGACTTGATATTAAACAGCGGCGTTCTTAACTCGTGAGAGACGTTGCTAATGAACTGGCTCTTGGCCTCGTTCAGTTCTGTTTCGCGAGTAATGTCTTGAACGGTGATGGCGATGCCTTTGACGTTTTCCCGAGATTGGTCAAGCACGGTGGTGAGCCAGAGGCGGAGGGTGCGATTGGTGGAGCCGGGAACGGTCACGCAAAATTCGATTGGGTCGCGATCGCGCTCTGCCTGGGGTACAGCTTTTGTGATGTCGTGCAACGGTTGGGACAGCGCGGCTTGAACAGGCGGTGGCAGCAGTTCTAAAACATCTTGACCCAGCACATCATCATGGCTTTCCCAGCCAAATACCTGACGAGCGGTTGGATTGGCCAATACCACATGAATATTGCTATCGAGCAGAACCGCACCGTCGGCAATGGTGGAAACCAGGGTTTCAAGCTTGGCTTTTTCGGCGGTGAGCTCTTCAATATTTTGCTCTTCGTAGCTTTCGAGCCGTTCGGCCATCTCGTTAAAGTTGAGAATTAGCTCGCCTAGTTCCCCCCCCAACGGTAGGTCGATGCGCTGCTGAAAATTGCCTGCTGCAATGTTTTTAACCCCAAACAACAGCTCTTTGATGGGTTTGGTAATGGTGAGGGCGTTGAACACAGCACCCAAGATGACCATGACCCAGATGGAGACAAAAACGGCGATCGTGACATCGCGAGTGAGGTGCGATGAGGTCACGACGGTGGGATTGGGATTGGTGCCGATCGCCAGCACCCCCATGTACTTGCCGTTATAGTTCAGCGGCACAAATACATCGGTGACCTCGCCATCGGGTGTAAGATGTTGCCTCACCATGGGGAGGTCGGAATTGGCGACAAAGTTCTCAGGCAGCTGCATGCGCCGCCGAATGGTGAGAGAACTCTGGACCTCGGATTGGGAAAAAGGGATGCCAAAGTAGATTTGGCCATCGGTATCGGCAAACAGCATGTAGCGAATGCTGGATGTGCTGGTATAAAACCGACTAGAAAATTGTGCCAGTTCGGTGAGGTTGTTTTCGCCCACCATTGGGGCAACGTTGGCTGCTAGTAGTAAACCCAAGTCGCGACCAAAGCGGGTGTCGTTGAGGCGAGCATCTTGCTGAATGGAGTTGACTGCCCAAAAGGTGAGCCCACTCATGAGCAGGGAGACCACTAGGGTCGCCACTGCCATAAGTTTGGTTTGCAGCGTAAACTCGGACCACCAACGCTGAAAAATTGCTTGAAGTTGCTTTAAGAACGTCAGCAAAACAACCGACCCTAATGTTGAGGTGAGTGAGAATACATGGTTCCCCTATTGTTACACGTTATTTTGACGCAGGACCCGGTGGCCAATGTCGCGGCGGCAGTAGGCACCTTCAAACTGGATGCAGTCTACGGCTGCGTAGGCATTGGCGATCGCCACTTCAAAGGTTTCCCCCGTTCCCGTAACGCCCAAAACCCGGCCACCATCTGTCATGAGCGTGCCTCCTTTGAGACGAGTTCCGGCATGAAATACCACGGCTCCTTTGGCTTCGGCTGCATCAATGCCGGTGATGGTCTGACCTTTGGTGTGGCTGCCGGGGTAGCCTTCGGCTGCCAAAACTACGCAGGCGGCAGCTTCGGGCTTCCATTCCAGCGGTAGATCGACCAGGGTTCGCTGGGCACAAGCCAGCATGACCTGTTCTAGCGGTGTCTCCAGCAGCGGTAAAACCACCTGGGTCTCGGGGTCGCCAAACCGACAATTGAACTCCACTACCTTGGGATCACCGTTGGGGGTAATCATCAAACCGGCATAGAGAACGCCGCGATAGTCTATCCCACGCGCTTTCAGGGTGGCGATCGCAGGTTCCAAGACTTCTTGCTGAATCCGCGCCATGAGCGCCTCATTCACAATCGGTGTTGGGGCGTAGGCTCCCATGCCGCCCGTGTTGGCTCCGGTGTCGCCTTCTCCAATTTGTTTGTGATCTTGAGCTGGAACCAAGGGCTTGATGGTCATCCCATCGGTGACTGCCAGAACCGAGACTTCTTGCCCCTGCATAAATTCTTCGATCACCACGCGGCTTCCTGCTGCGCCAAACTGGCCTCCAAAGACTGCTTCGATCGCCGCGATCGCTTCTGCAACCGTTTGGGCAACTGTTACCCCCTTCCCTGCGGCCAAACCATCGGCCTTGACCACGATAGGAGCCCCCTGAGCCTGCACATAGGCGATCGCCCCTGCTGCTTCGGTAAATACAGCCGATGCCGCCGTGGGAATACCTGCTTCCTGCATCAGGGCTTTGGCCCAGGCTTTACTCGCTTCAATTTGCGCTCCGGCCTTGGTGGGGCCAAAAACCTTGATCCCTTGTTCTTGAAGATAGTCGGTGATGCCATCGGCCAAGGGTGCCTCGGGTCCAATCACGACCAAACTAAAGTTATTGACCAGGGCAAATCGAGAAATGCCTTCAAAATCGTTAACCGACAGTGCCAAATTGCGACAGCGCGGTAGAGTTGCCGTACCTCCGTTTCCTGGAACGCAGGCTACTTCCTGTACCTGGGGTGATTGCAGCAGCTTCCAGGCTAGAGCGTGCTCCCGACCTCCGTTTCCAACAACTAAAACCTTCACACCAGCTCCTCTGTACGGCTTCATCAGACAAAAAGCACCCTATTATGTCACCTCGAATACCAGGTTGATTAAACTTCAGAGGATTTTTATGGATGCATGGGTTCGATACTCAAAACTCTATCGTTCTGATTTCTGCAATTGGGTCTGCTCTACAGGCCATCAGGATATCAAACCAAAACGGATACATGGGGTTTTTGGGCCTGAATTTTTAGTGAAGTGGATGCCGTTTGCGAGGTGAGGGTGAGGTATGGTGGGTGAGGAAAAAATTACTGTACGTGATGTGATTGTCGGCTTATGCTCCTTCAGCGTGGAACTTCCCCTTTGGTAGGCTCGTCCATTCCCTCGGCTTGTCATAGAACGACTTGTCATAGAACGAATGGAGCGATGCGAAGGCGGATGGCCATGGACCGAATTGCCCAAGCGATGGGGATTGCACTGGGAGTATGGTTGGGATCTGCCTCGGTGGGCATGAGCCAAATCACCCCAGTCGATCCTACGACAGCGCCCACGAGTCCTGTTGTACCGGGTGATCGCGAGGTTGATGCCGATAGTGCCGAGTCGGAAGATGAATTTCCGCCCAGCCAGTTAGAGCTTATAGAACCTGACCCCTTGTTGCCTCAGCCCATGGTCGATCGCCCCCTCAGCCCGTTGGAGCGGTTGAATTTATCTCAAGCCTTGGATGATTTGAATGCCCAGGCCCAAGCGGCTTATCAGTCTGGACAGGAAGATCGCGCCTTTGAGATTTGGTTTCGGGAATTACGTTTGCGGCGATCGCTCGGATATGAAGACGAAATTTTGGCGTTGGGCCGGGTTGGTGGCGTCGCCTGGCGAGAAAACCGGAGCGAAGATGTTCAGGTGATCACTGAGCGGCTACAAGAGATTGAGTTAGAGCTACAGGCTCAATCTCCCCGCGACTTTCCGCTGCTGCTAACGTTGGCCCAAAGCTACCAAAGCTTGCGTGCGGTGGATCAGGCGATCGCCCTTTACACACAGGTTTTGGCATGGTCGCGTGAGCAAAACGACACGGCAGTTGAGCAATCGACCCTGGTTGGCTTGGCAGAGTTAAATTTAGCCTGGTTTCGCTATGCCGAAGCGGGCAGCGCCTACGAAGAGTTGCTGCTTTTGGCTCGGCAACGGGGTGATGGACTGCGCGAGGCCGAATATTTGGAGCAGTTGGCATTTGTCTATCAGCGGGGGCGGTTGCCAGAGCGGGCTATTCCTATTCAGCAGCAGCTTGCGGCTGTGTATCGGGAAAGAGGACAACTCGATCGGGTGGCTCCGGTCAATATTGCATTGGCCAACAGCTATCGCGCTACCAACCGCCTCGATCGCGCAGCAACAACCTACCAAGATGCGTTTGTGGCAGCGCGAGATCAGCAGCAGTTTGGCTATGCTAGCGAGTCTCTACGAGAGCTAGCCGAGCTGTTCAAATCCATCAATCGGCCTGATGATGCATTGTATGTGTATCGGGCGCTGGTGAATGTTGAGGGCTTGTCCTACAACGTGGTGGGCATCATGAATGCGATGGATGAGATGGCCCAAATTCACCAAACGCAGGGCAATACGTCGGAGGCGATCGCCACCTATCAACAGGCGCTAGAGTATGCTCAACTGCTGGACTATGCGACTCGCGCCAACTACTACACCGAGCAAATTCAACAGCTCAGCCGAGCCAATGCGCCAACCCAGCCGTAATTTCCTGGCGCGCATCTGGGTTGATGGCCGGATACTAGCTGAACGGGAAATGCTTTAGCTATCCGATTTTTCGGTGATGACCTGTTCGGTGTCGGCATCGAACAGATGCAGTTTGTCGAGGGTGAGCGATAGCCACACCTCATCTCCCAAAAACACGCGGCGATCGGGCTCCACGCGGGCCTGTAACACTTCGCCCGAGTTGCGGAGCTGCACCGTCAGGTACGTTTCGGCTCCCAATGCTTCCACCCGCTGAACTTTCGCTGGCAGGTTTTTGGGGGCAGGAGCGCTTAAATTTAAGTGCTCAGGCCGAATTCCCATGACGATGTTCATTCCCTCGTAGCGCTTGAGGGCTGATTCCCAGCGTTCGGGAAGGGTAATGCGAAACTGAGGGTGAATGAGCAGCAGGGGCGATTGCACATGGATCGGCACAAAGTTCATGGGCGGTGAACCAATGAACTCGGCCACAAAGCGATTGACGGGGCGGTTGTATAATTCCAGCGGGGTGGCAATTTGCTGAATTTGCCCGGCGTTGAGCACGGCGATGCGATCGCCCATGGTCATTGCTTCGGTTTGGTCGTGGGTGACGTAAATCGTTGTGGTGCCAAGCGTTCGTTGCAGGCTGACAATTTGTGCCCGAGTTTCGGTACGCAGCTTGGCATCCAGGTTGCTCAGGGGCTCATCCATCAAAAAAGCTTGAGGATTGCGAGCCATGGCGCGTCCCAGAGCAACGCGTTGCTTTTGTCCTCCCGAAAGCTGCCGAGGCAACCGATCTAGCAAGGGATCAATTTGCAGCATTTGGGCGACGTGCTGCACCTGGCGATCGATGTGGCGCTCCTGATCAGACCAATAGCGCCAGCCTTTGGGCAGTGGACGGGTCGCGGCCGTGAGCGCTCGCTCCCAGGGCAAAGCAGGTTTTGTGTCGCCCGAGTTTGGGTTTTCGGCTTGAGCCTGGTTAGTGCGGCGCAGCCCAAAGGCCAAATTGTCGTACACCGTCATATGGGGATACAGGGCGTAGCTTTGAAACACCATGGCAATGTCGCGCTGCTTGGGCGGCAGGTCGTTCACCCGGCGATCGCCCACCAAAATATTGCCAGCTGTGACCTGTTCCAGCCCTGCAATGAGCCGCAGTAAAGTGCTCTTGCCACAGCCCGAAGGCCCCACCAGCACCATAAATTCGCCGTCGTCAACGGTTAGGTTAATGCGACGCAGCACGTTGACTCGGTTCGCATCTTCGGCCTCACTGGGTGTGGCACTGGGGTTTCCGTCGGAGGGCGATCGCCCCCGTTGAGGAAAACTTTTGAATACATTTTCTAAAACGACCTGTGCCACGGGTTTCTAGCTATGCCTATGAACGTGAACGACGCCCTGTTATTCCATGTTGCTATGGCGGAATGAGCAGGGATGAGGAATGCGATGCGATCGCCGCCTCACTGGATTGCACACTCGCCGCGCATCAAATTATAGGAGTTTCGGGCTCATCCGGCAGGTAGAATCCACACAACTTTTTGGCAAGGTGTGTGGCAACGCGCTTAGGATTATTCCTCCTCGTCGGTATCGCTCTCTTCGGTGGGAGGCAGAGGATCGGCAATGAGCAAGGTCACTCGTTCAGAGCGGTTGAGCTTGAGGACGCGATCGCCCGACGCGTTGCGATCGCCCAAGGGAATGTCATCGGTGGGAAGGAGCGCTGTGCGATCGCCACTGGTAATCACCGTAATGCGGCTTGCTTCCCAGGCTGGAGTAATGCCAACCACCATATCCGTCTTCAAGACAAACTGGACGCCCTGCACCCCCAAATCCCCTCGATTTGCTAGCCTCAGCGACTTTACAGCCATGCGCTTGGCATAGCCCGATGCGGTCATCAGCACAAACTCATCATCGCCAGCCAGAGCCACACATCCAGCAACTTGCTCCTTCTTGCCCACCCGAACCGACTGCATGCCCTGCGCCGTTCGGCTTTGGATTGGCAACTGTTCGTCATCCACTTCAAATCGCAGCATGCGTCCTCCCGTAGTCACACACACGATCTGATCGCCAGGGAAAGCTAGCATCGCCTGCTGTAGCTCATCATCATCTTTAAGCTTAATGGCCGTCAGTCCCCGTCCTGTCAGGTTGGTAAACTCGGTCAAGGGGAGCCGCTTAATCCGGCCCTGCTGGGTCAGCATGATCAGATCCAGCCCTTCTAATTCCTCGCCCAGGACAAACTGAGCCACAATTGCTTCTGGATCGGCCCCTTGGGCGCTGGGGGGAAGCATGGTGACCAGCGGTGTCCCTCGCGATTGGCGGGTTGTGGGTGGAATGTCGCCCACGCGAATGGTAAAGGCTTTGCCGCTGCGAGTGAGAATCAGCAGATCTTGCTGAGTGGTGGCCGCTTCAATGCGGGTGGCCGCATCGTCTAAATCGACCAATGTGCCATCAGGTGGGTGTTCCTGCTTGGCTTGCTGCCGTTGAAAGGCTTTGGGCGTATGGCGACGCACGTAGCCCCGCTGGGTAAACTCCAGCACAATGTCTTCTTCCACGACCTCGGCGGCCAGTTCGGCCAAGGTTTCTTGCTCTTCGGCCCGCTCGGCGGCGGTTTGCACTTTGGTGCGTCGAGTATCGCCAAAGGTTTTTTTCATCGAGCGCAGTTCTTTCTTCAGCGCTTTCAACAGCTCTTTGCGATTTTCTAGCAGGGTGTTGAGTTCCTGCATGCGGGCGGTGAGGTCATCAAATTCGGTTTGTAGGCTTTGCTGCTCTAGCCCGGTGAGCCGACGCAGGGGCATGGATAGGATTGCATCGGACTGGCGATCGCTAAAGCTAAACTGCTCCTGAAATTGCCGCTTGGCGGTTGTGCCATCGGCGGCATGGCGCAGAATATCAATCACATCATCTAAATTAGCGAGCGCTTCCAGCAATCCCTCCAGCACATGGCGACGGCTTTCAGCTTTTCCCAGCTCGTGGCGATACTGCCGCGTGAGCGTTTCTTCCCGAAAGGTAAGAAACTGCTGCATCACTTCCCGCAGGGGCATTTGCCGAGGTTGCCCATCGGCCAATGCCAAAAAGATTGCGCCAAAGTTCGTTTGTAGCGGGGTGAGTTTATACAGCTGGTTCAGCACGAGTTGGGGATTTGCTTCGCGCTTGAGTTCAATCACCACTCGCATGCCGTCGCGATCGCTCTCATCTCGAATGTCTTGAATGCCTTCTAGCCGTCCCTGGTTGGCTAGATCCGCCATCTTCTCAATCCAGGCCGCTTTGTTAACCTGATAGGGCAACTCCGTCACAATCAGGGCGGGCCGCCGATGTCGTCCTCGTCCAGGCTGAATTTCCTCAAACTGCACCACCCCCCGCACTGGAATACTACCCCGTCCTGTTAAATAGGCATCGCGAACCCCTTCAATGCCGACAATCTCGCCACCGGTGGGAAAGTCGGGGCCAGGAATAATTTGAAACAGCGACTCATCAGACAGATTGGGATTGTCGATTAGGGCGATCAGCCCATCTACAACTTCGGTTAGGTTGTGCGGCGGAATGTTGGTCGCCATCCCCACAGCAATCCCCGATGAGCCATTCAGCAACAGGAAGGGAAGCTGGGCGGGAAGAACGACCGGTTCTTGCTGAGAATTGTCAAAGTTGGGTGTGAAATCGACAGTGGCTTCGCCAATTTCCGACAGCAGGGCATCGTTACCAATGGAGGCGAGGCGTGTTTCCGTATAACGCATTGCGGCGGGCGGGTCGTCATCCACCGAGCCAAAGTTGCCGTGGCCGCCGAGCAGCGGGTAGCGACTAGAGAAATCTTGCACCATGCGTACCAACGCATCGTATACGGCCTGGTCGCCATGGGGGTGATACTTACCCAGCACATCGCCAACCACACGGGCACATTTCCGATAGGGGCGATCGGGGGTGAGGCCTAGCTCGTGCATGGCATACAGAATGCGGCGATGCACCGGTTTCAACCCGTCGCGCACATCGGGTAGTGCCCGCCCCACAATCACACTCATGGCGTACTCCAGATAGGATCGCTGCACTTCGACATGAAGTGCAGTGGGAACCACTTGTCCGGAGGTGAGGTTAAGCTGTTCGGCCATGAATTTTTTTCCTGCTAATCGAAGATTTAAGTTGCCTGTGGGTATTCTGTAGGGTGCTGAAGCTTGCGAGCAACATCACAGATATCTTTATAGCTTTAGCGTTGCACACCTGAATGGTTGAATGACGCGCAATTTTACGAATTGGGGTAGCAAGGGGCAGTTCGATTTGTGTTTGCGATCGCGAATGTTGGTCTTCGAGATAACTCGTTAGAGAGCAGAATTTGGTGGCACAAGGCATCTGCGAACCCAAGTACGGGGCTGATACAGTAAATGGAACCCCCTTTGTCTGTATCGTTTCCTAAAATCTGCTGATTTTAGATGCTGCTAAGCAGAATGTTTTGCTTACTATGCAATTAGCCCCGGTTGTTGACCCGGCATACATTTACTCTGCTGACGACTCCTCACTCATCATTGATGCCTGTGGCTGAATAGATACTCAAGGGAACTAGGAAGTTTATGAAAACAGTCTTGATTGTGGAAGATGACCCGATTAATGCACGTGTTTTCTCCAAAATTTTGACCAAGCGAGGTGGCTTGGATGTGAAGCACACCGAGAATGTAGATGAGGTGATGCACATTGCCGAAACCCGGGCGGCAGACATCATTCTCATGGATGTGTCGTTGTCTCACAGCGTTTATCAGGGTAAACCGGTGGACGGCATTCGGATCACCCAAATGCTAAAAGGCAATCCTCAAACGGCCGATTTGCCGATTATTTTGGTGACGGCTCATGCCATGGAGGGCGATCGCGAGAACTTTTTGCAGCAGAGTGGAGCCGATGACTACATCTCCAAGCCTGTGGTGGATCATCAACAATTTGTCGATCAGATCTTGTCGCTTTTGCAAAAGTCAACGAGTGTCTAAACCTTTCCTGGAGTTGAGTACAGCCTCATATTAGGTACACAAGTACTATTTTGCCAAGTCTTTTGCAAAATTTGGGTGACGATTTGGCACTTGCGGGTTCAATTTTTCGTCGATTGCTATGAATTCGTGCAGGCTATGCCCAATTTAGCGAATGAAGCTATTTCTGATGTTGTTCAGATGAAGTTCTGGCAAACAATCCGGGATAGCAGTGGCGATCGCTGCATGAACATGTCAAGCAATTTCGATCCTTAAATCAATACGCTGTGAACGTTTTCGCCTCCTCCTCTCGTGCTCGTTCTCAAACTCAGGCTCACCTGCGCCCCTCGGCTCCTCAAAGATTTTTAGTCAAGAAGCTATTTCTCATTGCGGTCTTTGCTTGCACCTTGCTATTGGCGGTCATGCCATGGATGCATTCAGATTTACCAGCCGTGGCCCAGTCTTCGGTTCAAGCGCCACCCGCCATTTCTGAGCTACGCGGGGTTTGGCTCACAAATGTCGATAGCGATGTGCTGTTCTCTCGGCGCAAGCTAGACCAAGGCATGCAGCGCTTGGCAAATTTGCACTTTAATACTGCATACCCAGCCGTGTGGAACTGGGGCTACAGCCTCTATCCTAGCTCTGTTGCAGAACGAGCGATCGGGCGATCAGTGTATCCCAATCGTGGGCTGCGAGGACGCAACATGCTCACCGAGGCCGTAGAAGCCGGACATCGTCACGGATTGGCGGTGTTGCCTTGGTTTGAGTTTGGGTTGATGGCTCCTGCCGGGTCGGAGTTGGTGGTGCGCCATCCCGACTGGGTGACGAGTCGCAGCGACGGTACTCAAGTCGTCATGGAGGGCAAGTGGCCTCGCGTCTGGCTCAACCCTGCCCATCCCGAGGTGCAACAGTTCATCGTGGATATGATCACCGAAATGGTGGTGAACTACGATATCGACGGCATTCAGCTGGATGATCACTTCGGAATGCCCTACGAACTGGGCTATGACCCATACACCATTCAGCGTTACCAGCAAGAGCACAATGGTCAGCGTCCGCCCAACAATCCAGCTGATCCCGAATGGATGCGCTGGCGCGCCAACCATGTGTCGCAACTGATGGTGCGGGTATTTGAAGCGGTGAAATCTCACAAGCCCGACTGTGTCGTGTCCTTATCCCCCAACTCCCAAGAGTTTTCCTACCGCATGTATTTGCAAGATTGGGGCCGTTGGGAGCGGGAGGGCTACGTAGAAGAAGTGATTGTGCAGGTCTACCGCGATTCGATTAACAGTTTCGCCGCAGAACTCGATCGCCCCGAGATATCCCAAGTGCGTAACCATATTCCGACCGCAGTAGGCATTTTGGCAGGGTTGAAAGATCGATTGGTCGATCCACAGCTGATTGAGCGCAAAGTTCACACTGTGCGAGAAAAGGGACTCTCGGGTGTGGCGTTCTTCTTTTACGAGACCTTGAACGATCGCGATGATTTGTTGCGATCGCTGTTTGCACAACCTGCGGCGCGTCCCATTGCCCAAAGCCTACGCCCAACCTGAGAGAAAAGTCACGGTTGGTCAATCCCGGAATGATGCAGAGATGAGAAAATGTTGAATTCTCGTAGCAACTGCTACGGCATGTAAGAATTTTTAACAAAAACTCTCATCAAATCAGTCTACTGTAACAATCTAGGTGGCTTAAGTCACACCATAAATCCATAACTTGCGTCGAGTTGTGGGATTGGGGTGAGTTTGTAGTGCAAACCCTGGCCCAAACTTGGCTCTGCATCATTTCGCATCTTTGACATACACAGACGCATTTAGTTGGGACATTTAGCAGGAACCTAAGCATGAGCAGTAATTTAGCCACAAAACTCCGCGAAGGCACCAAAAAGGCGCACACCATGGCGGAGAACACGGGGTTTATTGCATGTTTTTTGAAAGGTACGGTTGAGCCAACCTCTTATCGCAAGCTGGTTGCCAATTTTTATTTCGTGTATGCCGCCATGGAAGAGGAAATGGCCAAGCATCAAAATCACCCTGTGTTAGGGCCGCTCTACTTTGCGGAGCTAAATCGTAAAGCCAGCCTGGAGCAAGATCTGACCTATTACTTTGGGCAAAACTGGCGCGATCAGGTAGCTCCTTCAGAAGCTGCTCAGGCGTACGTCGATCGCATTCATGAAGTGGCCGCAACAGAGCCGGAACTATTGATTGCTCATTTGTACACCCGCTACATGGGCGACCTGTCTGGCGGGCAAATCCTCAAGAAGATTGCCCAAAATGCCATGAACTTGTCGGATGGTCAGGGCACTGCCTTCTACGAGTTTGAAAACATTTCAGATGAGAAGGCGTTTAAGAAGAACTACCGTGAGCGGTTGGATCAGGTTCCGGTGGATGAAGCCACAGCCGATCGCATTGTGGACGAAGCCAACGATGCGTTTGGCATGAACATGACCATGTTCAAGGAGCTAGAAGGTAACTTGATCAAGGCGATTGGCATTCAGCTGTTCAACCTGCTGACTCGCCGCAACCGTCGCGGTGGCACCGAATTGGCTACCGCAGAGTAGCGTTTGGGCGATCGCCTAAGCCAAGCTCAGGTTCATTTCTGTCACGCTTTCACGTCTTTTTTGGGTGGGCACTGCCTGCTGGAATTTGCAGATTACCGTCTGAAAGTTCTGGGAGTCGGCGCTCACCCACACTTTTTGCAATCAGTTGGTTGAACAACTTACGGCATGAAGCAGCCTCAAGAATCTGTTCAGATTTCCTTCATTCCGAAAATGGTTCCCCAATTCGACGTAAAATTCAGAACACTGGCTAAGCGCATTGGGCGCTTGCTTTACCTTCAGCCTGTTTACTCTCAGCCCTGCAATGCGTTTCGAAAAAATTCTAATTGCCAATCGCGGTGAAATTGCCCTTCGCATTCTTCGAACATGCGAAGAGATGGGGATTGCCACCGTTGCGGTGCATTCCACCATTGACCGCAATGCACTTCATGTTCAGCTCGCTGATGAGGCGGTTTGCATTGGTGAAGCGCCTAGCAGCAAGAGCTACCTCAATATTCCCAACATCATTGCCGCTGCACTGACTCGCAACGTCAGCGCCATTCATCCCGGCTATGGCTTCCTGGCCGAAAATGCGCGCTTTGCCGAAATCTGCGCCGATCACCAAATTACGTTTATTGGCCCAACGCCAGATGCGATGCGAGCCATGGGCGATAAGTCCACTGCCCGCGAAACGATGATGCGACTGGGGGTGCCAACGGTACCCGGCAGCGATGGCTTGTTGACGGACGAAAAGGAAGCATTGGCGATCGCCACTGAAATTGGCTATCCCGTCATGATTAAAGCCACAGCTGGCGGCGGCGGGCGCGGCATGCGTTTAGTTCGCGAAGAAGGTGAGCTTATCAAATCTTTCTTGGCAGCTCAAGGCGAAGCCGAAGCTGCATTTGGCAACCCTGGTGTTTATCTAGAAAAGTTCATTGAACGCCCACGCCACATCGAATTTCAGATCTTGGCCGATAGCCATGGCAATGTCATTCACTTGGGCGAGCGCGACTGCTCCATTCAGCGCCGCCACCAAAAGCTATTAGAAGAAGCGCCCAGCCCAGCTCTAACCCCCGAGCTTCGCTCCAAAATGGGAACTGCCGCCGTTAGAGTTGCCAAGGCGATCCACTACGTTGGGGCTGGAACCATTGAATTTTTGCTCGACCAAAGCGGCAACTTCTACTTTATGGAGATGAACACCCGCATTCAGGTGGAGCATCCAGTCACCGAAATGGTCACAGGGCTCGATCTGATCGAGGAACAAATCCGTGTAGCCCAAGGCGAAAAGCTGCGTCTATCGCAGGAGCATGTGCGTTTGCGGGGCCACACCATTGAATGCCGGATTAACGCAGAAGATCCGGATCAAAACTTCCGGCCAGCACCGGGTCGCATCAGCGGCTACTTGCCACCGGGTGGCCCTGGCGTGCGCATGGATTCTCACGTTTATACCGACTACGATATTCCACCCTACTACGACTCGCTGATTGGCAAGCTCATTGTCTGGGGTCCCGATCGCCCATCGGCAATTCGTCGCATGAAGCGGGCTTTACGGGAGTGTGCCATCACAGGATTACCAACAACGATTGGCTTTCATCAGCGCGTGTTAGAAACCAAAGAGTTTAACGAAGCCAAGGTCTATACCAACTTTGTTGAGCAAATGCTGAAGCAAGAAGGGCGGTAGCCTGTCGTGTTCTGGGCCGATGGAGTTTTCCGCAAGCGCTGGTACTCCATTCAATGACTTATAAAAGAAGGGAGCGATCGCTCATTGATCAGCCCCTTTTTGCTGTTGGATGTTGATGAGGACGCAGCCACAAAAATTGGTCAAATTGGTTCGTGAACCCTTCACCCAAATTACCAATCGAGAAAAAATGGCCCGCTAAAAACCTATGAGATGAGTTGCTAGAACCGATTCATCATGATGAGCAAGCCCTGCTGACCCAGTAAAAGCTCGCGCAACAGGCTAAAAATGCCGACCCACAAGACAGGTGTGATATCGACACCCCCCAGCGGCGGAATCAATTTACGAGAAGGCCCTAGAAATGGCTCTGTCGGGATCGCTATCAGGCTATAGGGAAAGGTCTTCAAATCAACTTGGGGATACCACGTCAGCACGATCCGAAAAATGAAGAGCAGAATCATCAAGCCAAAGAGTAGACCGAGAGCTATAGAGGCGATCGCAACAGGAGTCATAGCGATTACAGTTCACGAATAATGAAGCAATGTAACTAACTTACTCACTATTCTATCTCTATCTATTCCGCTTAACTGACGTGTCTGAATTGCTTAAACAATGGACTTAATGGCCTCAGGAGCTGATCCCTGAGAATTTACAGGTCAACTGTCTTCTCAAGCGTCAACCAGATCGATACAATAATTGAGCAGATGAGGTAACCGAATTTTAAGGATTAGCTTTCCATGACACCATCCTTGGCAAATTTCTTGTTGAGCCTTTTGGCCGGAACCCTGATTGTTGTGATTCCTGCTGCTGTGGGGCTATTCTTCCTCAGCCAAAGCGATAAGATTCAGCGTGGCTCATAAAAATTCATTACTTTAGATTACGAAGATTAGATTGCAACAGGGACACATCGTGTCCCTGTTTTGTCTCTATCCATGGGCAAGAGGGCGATCGCATCACCCTTTTGTGGATCTTTCACATTGCTGGGGTTGTTAGAGATAAGTCGCAGGCGCTTGGTAAAGCTGAAATGTGGATTTCAGCCGCGGCATTGTTCGGCTGTTGATTTTATTGCTAAAACGTTAGGATTAGGACATACTTTCGTAGAACGGCAGAAATTTGAGTCGGCTCGGATTGGAGTAGCATGACAAGCTTGTTTTTCCTTCAACCTCAGCCTGTACTGGCGCAGGTGGTTTTTGGCTCAAGCCCAGCGGCTTTGTTGGGAATTGCGCTGGCTGCAAGTGGTGCAGGATTGTATTTTTTAAGAGCAATGCGTCCTCAGCTGGCTCGCGATTACGACATTGCAATGGCGGCTGTTGCGTTGTTGGCTGGCTCCATCCTATTTTTCCAAGGGTGGCGACTCGATCCAATTTTGACCTTTGGCTGCTATTTGCTAGCGGGAGCCGCTGGTTTCTTCGCATTCGAGGCAATTCGGTTACGAGGAGCAACAACTGAGCAGGCTAAGCGATATTCGCCCGTAGTGGATGAAGAACGCCCGGTTAGCCGAGTGTATCGTGCTGAGCTGGATGAACTGTCTTCGGTGGAAGAACGCCCTGCTGCCCGTCGTATCCGGGGGAGCCGAGATTATCGCTCTAGCGATGCTGAAGGTTATGTAGAGGATACTCGTCGCTCGCCTGCTTCACGAAGTGGTGATCGCCCTAGCCCTTCTCCCAATGTTCGCCGTCGTTCTTCGTCGCGGCCTTCGTCTGGTCGTTCTGCCAACCGTCCCGCTCGTACAGACTGGGATGAAACGCCACCCAGCCGTTCCGATCGCAACTTGTGGGAGGACGAAGCTCCGGCTTCTTCGAGCAACTACTACAGCGGCTCGCCTTCTAATCGTGACGCTGGTTCTTCCTCTCGCCCTCGCCGTCCTCGCCCCTCTTCTGGCGATGATGTCCGCCGTCGGCCGATTGCAGATGAGCCCCCTGCAAACTATGTCGATTATCAGCCAGTTGATTACTCTGATAGCGATTTTGAAGGGTAATCTGGCTCTTTACTGCTGATTTTTTCCTCACTTGAGAAAGGTTAGAATAAAGCACAATCCTTTTGGCGGGACGCTCTACTCAGAGCGTCCCGCATTCTATTTGGAGCCTTGCGAAACATCTGAGGCTCATTTGCAGACAAAGAGTTTAGGTCGTGGGTTGGTACTGTTCTGGACGGATAGATAACTTATCTATGGAATAGTGTATGACCGATGACTCATAACCGTTTGGTCTTTGTGGGAATGAAGTTGTTGATGGGTTTGGAAAGAATTGCTTAAAAAACCAGAAACAACTGAACGAAACGATGACGGATTTGTAGCCTTGTTGCCAGAATATAACCATTAGTTCTTAACCTGCTCACCCCAGGATCATTGACTTCCATGAATTGCGATCGCCACCTGAATCACCGCACTGTGTTTTCCTTCCTTGCTGTTCGCCTAACAGCTACAACCCTGCTTGCTAGTTCGCTTTTGGTATACGACGCGATTGCCCCTTATGCATGGTCTGCTTCTCGCTGGTTTGGCCAGTCCAATATAGCGATCGCACAAGATGCCGAAGAGAGCGTGAATGTTCGCGTTTACAGTGCTGCAAGCCCAGCCGTTGTATCCATTGAAACGGCAACGGGCAGCGGCAGCGGCAGCATTATCTCTGCCGACGGCTTAGTGATGACCAATGCCCACGTGCTGGGCTCAGCCCAAACCGCAACCGTTGTGCTGGCCGATGGCCGTCGGTTTGAGGGCGAAGTGATTGCCTTTGGTGAAGGTGGTCTGGATCTGGCGGCCATTCGCATTCCCAACCAACGCAACCTACCAACAATTTCACTGGCAAGGCCCAACTCGGTGCAGGTAGGGCAGCGAGCCTTTGCAATTGGCAACCCATTTGGCCGTTTTCAGGGTACGTTCACTACGGGCATTGTGAGCCGGGTTGATGCGACCCGTGGGCTAGTGCAAACTGATGCGGCGATTAATCCTGGCAATTCGGGTGGACCCTTGCTCAATAGCCAAGGGCAAATGATTGGTGTGAATTCGGCGATCTTCAACCCGCGCGGTTCTGCTGGCAATACCGGAATTGGGTTTGCGATCGCAATTGATCGGGTGCAATCTTTTCTTACAGCCGTCGAAGAAGGACGAGCGCCCCGCACTGCGCAGCAATCGCCCATGCTAGGTGGCGGCAAACCAGCTCAACGCATTGGCTTGAACTCCTCACCGTTGAGCGGCAACTTAGATGGAGAGAGCAGCGTTTTACCTTCGGATGGCAGCTTCTTCAATGCTTATACGTTTGAAGGGCGAGCCGGACAACGAGTTGTCATTGAAATGACCAGCGACGAGCTTAATCCATACCTCATTTTGCTGAAGCCGGATGGCACAGATTTGGCGCAGGACGACAATAGCGCGGGTGGCAATAACGCCCGCGTGACTGCCGTTTTACCTGGCGATGGTTTGTATACGGTACTGGCCAATTCCAATCAAGCTGGAGAAACGGGACGGTATCAGCTGCGGGTGACGGCTCCAACGACTACGACTTCGACTCGGGCAGTGGTTTTGCTACAAGAGCAAGGGACATTGGGACCGCGATCGCCCCAGTGGCCTGAAGATGGCAGCCCCTATCAGGAGTACCAATTTACCGGACGGGCTGGACAGGTGGTTTCGATTGAAATGGCAAGCCCCGATTTTGAAACTTACTTGATGCTATTTGGGGAAGACGGGCAGTTGGTGGAGCGTAGCAATGTTCCCAATCCGCAAAATCCAAATGCCAGCATGCTGGTGAGTTTGCCGGCGACTGGCACCTATCGGGTGATTGCAAACGCTTATAGTCGAACTGGGAGGGGCAGCTATGTGCTAACTGTCCGCCAGGAAGAGTAATGCAGGCCTATCTTTATCGATGAGCGAATGGCTCGACAGTGATTCATTCGCGCTCAAGGCGTTTGCGGAGAGACTTGAGTTTGTGAAATGTGTCGCCTGGGTCCACCTCAAACCTCCCGCGCCAATCGCCTTCAGAATCATGAATCGTCGCATGGCGTAGCTGCGCAACGATTCATTGTTTGTATTAGTGAGAGAAAGAAGCAGGCACTGCCACTTGACAGTGCCTGCTTCTTTCTCTAGGAGGTGAATTGCCCCGTTGTCCCTATCTCAAACCGAGCCAGGTAAAAAAATCTTGATGGGTAATCAGTTCTAAAATGAGCAGTGCCACAAACCCAATCATGGCAAAGCGGCCATTGATGCGCTCTGCATAGGGAGTCCAGCCAAAGGCTGGTTCGGGTTCGGGTGGAACCTCTTGGGGAGGTACGCTAGGGCTTGACGCAGCCGGAGGCACAGGCATTTCAGTTGATCCTGATGTGTCAGTAGGGGTCATGGGTTTTGCAAACGTTGAATGAACATCGACAGATTCAGTCCCCTTTGATTCTAAAGCGTGGACTGAGCGGATGAGCGATCGCACCTCGGCAGTTCCTTCAGAAGCTTCGAACCGACCGGGAAACTTGCCAGTTGCCAACATGCGTAAGCCCAGCGGTACCAAGCTAGCTAGCCCCTTTAAGTCGCGAAACGAGTTGCCGACCACCCTGAGTCCAAACTGGCGCTCGTCAATCCATCCCCCTTGCTCAACCATGTTCACCATGGTTCGCCGATGCCGAATCGCGCGAGTGGGTTCTACTTGATCTTGTGCCAGGATCTCTTGTTTGATATTGCTAATTTGCTGAAGTGGAGCAACCTCCATAGGACAGACAGCATCGCAAAAATAACATCGAGTACAGCCCCAAACACCGCTGGTGCTGTTGTATTGATCGAGTCGCGCCGGGGTGCGATCATCGCGTGAATCGGCAACCATGCGGTACGCTTTGGCCAGGGCATGAGGGCCAACAAAGTTGGGGTTGGTTTCACGGGCATTGCATTCGGAATAGCAGGCTCCGCATAAGATGCAGTTCCCCGTTTGGTTGAGGCGATCGCGCTCTTCGGGTGTTTGCAAAAACTCACGCTCTGGGATGTGTCGCGCCTCGCTGCTGACGTAGGGTTCCACTGCTTGTAGATTGTCCCAAAAGCTCTGCATATCCACGACTAAATCTTTGATGACGGGCATGTTGCCCATCGGGGCGATGGTAATGGTGGGCATGGCAGCATCATGAACAGAGCCCTGATCTGCACTGGAGTGGGCGATCGCCTGTAATCGCGCAACCTCTTGACCTACATTTTCTTTGCATGCCAGTGCAGAGCGCCCATTAATTCGCATGGAGCAACTGCCGCAAATTGTATTGCGACAGTTTTTGCGAAAGGCCAGGGTTCCATCATGCTCCCATTTGATGCGATTCAAGCAATCAAGAATGGTATTGCCAGGTTCGACCTCAAGCTCATAGGTTTGAAAATGAGGCGATGAATCTGGATTTTGCCGAAAAACTTTGAATTGAACGTGCATGTGGTTTGAACACTACAGATTAAGCGCGTGAGGATAGGGGGAATTGCCATGCTGATCCACTCACCAAAAACATGATTAAGCCCCCAAATTCAGTCTAAGCCGAAGATTTGGCGATCGCCCGAAAGCACAAAATATTTTTATAGCCACATCCTTTTATACTTGAGTTTGCTTTCGCTGAGCCAACACATGTGAGCCAACCCTAAAACCATTGGCGAAATCTTCGAACAAATAATTTAGACAAATATATGCCCTTGGAGCTATCAGCGTTACCCAAAGACGAACAGCTTGATATACAGGCCAGGGCTAAAATCCAAGATAATGTTGAGTAAAAAAACTTAAGTTTAAGCAATCGCATTGGGGCATTTACAAGGCATTGCGAATTGAACCACATTGCCCCATAGGGTTCAAAGCTTAAAAAGTAAAGGTAAAAGGTAAATTGATCGAGGATTGATATTAGCAAACGGTGCGTCAATGCTCTACCCCTAGAGCTCTGCTCCTCAGATTGATTGCGAAAACCTTAATAAAACCTTCAGTGTGAGCAGGGCAACTCTAGCCAGCGTTACCTTTGCAGAGTTAATCCAATATGCTTTATAGATTTTGAAATGGAAAACAATACGAGAGCTTTGGTGCTAACTTAAGCCGATAAAACAAAGCTGTGTTGGAAGCGAATTCAGCCGATGGTCTATTGTGTGAATCTGCTGAAATCTCAGGATTTCTAAGCTCACTCTTGTGGCAGATCCCTGAACAATCGTGACCGAAAGATACAGCATTTGCCACACTTGTGCTTGGAGTTTCCATGTCAAGTTAAGAGCGGTGTGAGTAGAACTAGCCGTAAATATGATGATCTGTTAACACAACCGATTTCACCAAACGTAAAAAGCTAACGCATTGATAAAAAACACTCATGCCTCTTGAAAAGAGAATGGCTCTTTTACCAAGATGTGAACTGAGATGCAGGCGATTACATATCATTCCCACACCCTATCAAGGATCAAAAAACAATAAGCACCCTGATAGGGTGTTGGCTCAGCATCGTGCAGTCAGCAAGCACAAGGTCGGCGCAAAAGATACGATAAGATCTTTTATTAACTGAAGAAATTTGATAGATTAATGAATAGGAATTCATCAGGCAATCTCCTATAATTTAGGATTAAAAATAGTAATAAAATCTTTGAGTTTTAAAGTAGGCTCTCAGAATTTCCTCCATTAACCTTAGCGAAGGATAATCCTAAAGCGATGACCGATACCGCTACTGCCCCACTGACTGGCAAAGCTCTTCTACAAAAGGTAAAAGAGCTTTCTCACTTGTCTTCGAGGGAAAAGGCAAAGCGATGTGGCTACCAAACTGTTGGGAAAAATAGCCAGGTGCGTGTAAACCTTGCCGATTTCTACGAAGCCTTATTGGCAGCCCGAGGAATTTCTCTGGGTACCGAGGGCGAGAAAGATGGCCGTGGCCGTGAGCCCACCTATCGAGTGAGTGTTCACAAAAATGGGCAAATTGTCATTGGAGCAACCTATACCGAAAAAATGGGCTTGCAGCCTGGAGATGAATTCGAAATCAAGCTAGGTTACAAGCATATTCACTTGGTGCAGCTTGATAAAACCAAGGGATCTACGAAAAGTCGGTCTGATGAGTCTTGATGTGGGTCTACCGGGGCAAACCGAGTTGATTTTCTGTTAAGGGTTATGACTCGGTTTGCAAGGGGATAGGCTAAATCTGCGGCTTAGCTCTGGCGCTAGGCTGTGCCATATACGTTTAATGAACGATTGTCGATAGTTCGTCGGCCGAGGCGATGGTTTATGCCAAAAGATGGCCGAATGTTCATCTAAAGTGTTGCCATCTTTGGGAGAGTGATGGTATCTTGCCGGGTTAAGTTTCGTCGGTTTTTTTAAGCTAAAAATTTGATGATCTTGCTGCTGTATTGTTGCGTGTTGCCACATGGAGATTGAGAGTACTTTCAGTGCAGATACTTTTCAGGATCTGTACAGCGGATCTTTCTAAATGTTGCATTTAGCAGCTTCAGCCAAATCTGATCACCCGATCTTGATCACACCCAATCCTTATCAATGATTTGGGGCTCTGATTAGGGCGTAAAGCTTAACATTCATTTTAATTAGGATAAGGTTTGGGCTTTTGTCGTTTGCATTCTGGGGAAATGACAAAAGATCTGGCGATTTTGCGGTTGGGATTGAGGTATTGGGCGATCGCTACTTTGTTCGGGTGGAACTGGGTTGTGTGTAGGTTGCTAAGACGGCTCCACCAACGATGAGGCCACAGGAAATGGCCAAAATCCATGAAGGTTTTGCCAGCCCGAATAACACCAGCAGGGTGGTTGAAAGTAGAGGGGCTAGATAGGATAAGGCTCCTAGCATTTTGATGTTGCCGTGTTTGACACCGTAATCCCAGGTGAAAAAAGCGGCCCCGACGGGTCCAAGTCCCAGAGCCAGTACTGCATACCATTGATGACCAGTGGGCCAAATCGTGGTTTCAAACAGGAAATGGCATATCCATGCCAAAATGGCGGTGACGCCACAAAAGCCGCCCACCGCATCAACAGGGATTGAGCCGAACCGTCGGGATAGAACGGAGTAACTGGACCAGGTCAAGGCACACGCGATCGCAAATAGATAGCCCACACGGTACTCAGAATTGAGCGCGATCGCTTGACCGTTGGTCACAAGTAGACCTGCCCCAACAAAGCCAGCGACGGCTCCAGCCAGGTGCTGCCATCGCAGCGACTCTTCGGGGAGTAGGGCAGATAGGATGACAATCAGCAAGGGCCACAGGTAGGCAATGAGGCTGGCCTGAACGGCAGGAGCATTTTGCAGCGCAATAAAGTAGAAGCAATGGTAGCCAAACAATCCAAAAATACCGAGTGCCCATACTGGCTTGGGTAATGCTAAGTGCTGCAAGATGTTGCCGCCTTTGCGTATCCACAGAACCAGCCCAATCCCAAAGGCGATGGAGAAACACATCGCGGTTAGTTGAAAGGGGGGAATGTTCCCGCTGAGCTGAGTGAGAAGGGCTAGGGTGGCCCACATTAAAATTGCTGAAAAGCCTATCAGTGTTGGTTTGGTTTGTGACTGCTGGACTGCCATGACGGTGAAGGGTTTGCTAGTTTCAATGGCGATCGCGCTTGGCAATCTCACCAATCTACTTGTGTGAATCTTACAGCGGAGGGCGAATTGGAAGTGGTTTGGGCGATCGCTACGGTGGATGATGCGTGACACTTTAGACGTGTGACACTTGAAACGTGATATCCAAAAGTTGGCAAGGCGCTCTGAACTGGGTTTTCATCCTTAAGGTTGGGTCGTGTGCTTGAGTAAAGTTGGGAGTGGGAAAACATGCAGGGGAATGTGGCTCAGCCCGAACGGGTTCTACTACGGCGAGTGGTGGTTAAGGTGTCGCTGTGGGCGGCATGGGTTGGGTATGTGGGCTATTTGCTGTTGAGTGAGTTGCCACCGGGGCGATCGCTCCTGCATACGGAACCTGCTACATTGCGGGAAGCGTTGGATCTCAGTCTCAACTTTTGGTTTGTCATGCCGCTTTTGTTTTCGCAGTGGTCTCCTAGTTTGAATCCGGCGCTAGAGGGGTTGTTTAATTTGGTGGTGGCGTGGGGGCTGCTATTTTGGGGATTTGCGGTGGATGGTCGCGGGCAGCGGTTGCCAATTGTACCGTTTTTGGTGGGGACTGCTTTTCTCACGAATGTGTTTTATTTGCCATGGTTGGCCCTACGGCATCCCAATGGGGATGCGGTGTCGCTGCCGCTAAGTCGGCTAGAGCGGTTGGGCGAGGGGCGAGGGTTGCCGATCGCGCTGATGGGTGTGGCGATCGCCTCGTTTGTTTGGGCAGGCGTGGGGCGACCAGAGTTTGGCTCGCTGGCGCAGCGGTGGCAGTCGGTGGTGGAGCTGGTGGGGAGCGATCGCTTGGCCTATTCATTTGTGATGGACTTGTTGGTGTTTTGGGTGTTTCAGGCGGCGTTGGTTGGGGATGATATGGCGCGACGCGGCTGGAAAAATCAGGCAATGAAATGGGTGGTGCGGCTGGTGCCGTTTGTCGGTTTGGTGCTGTACTTGTACCAGCGGCCTTCCCTCATCGCGGTGGAGCAATTCGAGAAGAATTGCGATCAGCTTTGACCTCGATTCAGCATTTGGCCGAGGGACTTCCCCCCGGTCCCCCGCTTTTTGGGGGACTCACTCCCCCAACCCCCCGAAAGGGATCGATAGCTCGATGCCAATCCGCACTCCGGGTTAGGGCTGGGGCGAGTGGGTGCAGGGTCGCGGATTGGGGTTTCTGCTGGACTGTACAGCGCTTCGCGCTTCGCAAGGCAGGGCAAAAATCGCTTAACCCCTTGGTTTTTTGTAAGAAGTGCGTAAGTCCTGGCAGAGTTGGTTAGGACGCGAATTGCTGGGTGTAGAAGCGGGCGTAGCGGCCACCTTGTTCTAGAAGCTCGGTGTGGGTGCCGGATTCGGCGACGCGGCCTTGTTCTAAGACCAAAATGCGATCGGCGCGGCGGATGGTGGCGAGGCGGTGGGCGATGATGAAGACGGTACGGTCTTGCATAAGCCGCTCTAAAGCTTCTTGGACGAGGGCTTCAGATTCGGAGTCGAGGGCGGAGGTGGCTTCGTCCAAAATTAGGATGCGGGGATTGAGCAAGACGGCACGGGCGATCGCCACTCGTTGCCGTTGACCACCCGATAGGTTGATGCCGCGCTCCCCAACCCAGGTATGGTAGCCGTCGGGGAATTCGCTAATGAATTGGTGTGCATTGGCGATGCGGGCGGCTTCTTGGATGGCTGCCAAATCATAGCCAGGTTGACCAAATGCGATGTTTTGGGCGATGGTGCCTGAGAAGAGGATGCTCTCCTGCGGTACGATGCCGATTTGGCGGCGTAGGCTGCGGAGCGACACGTCCCGAATGTTGACGCCATCCACCAAAACTTCTCCTTCTTGCGGATCATAGAAGCGGGGCAAGAGATTAACGAGGGTGGTTTTGCCTGCGCCAGATGCGCCGACGAGGGCGATCGCCTCTCCGGGAAAGGCCAGCAGATTGAGCTGATTTAGCACAGGCTGTCCGGGAACGTAGCCAAAGCTGACGTTGCGGTACTCAACTTTGCCCGTCACGCGGGCTAAGGTTTGGGCGTTGGGCTTTTCAATCACTGCGGGTTGAATATCAAGCAATTCAAAAATGCGATCGACAGAGGCTTCACCCTGCTTAAATTCGTTGTAGTTTTCGGTGAGGTGGGCGATCGGGTCAATGAGCCATGCCACGGCGACGACAAAGCTACCAAAGGCTTCGCCTGTTAGATTGCCAGAGGCAATTTGCCAGCCACCTAGCAGCAGCAACAGCAAAATGCTGAGCGTTTGCAAAAAGCCCACAACGGGGTACTGTACGGCTCGAATCCATGCGGCGGCGTACTTGGCGCGGCGGTTGCGCTCGGCTTCGCGGCCAAAGCGCTCAATTTCGTAATCTTCTGCGGCAAAGGCCCGAATCAGGCGAATGCCGCTAAAGACTTCGGTGAGTAATGAGGACAGGTCGGAGACAAGATTTTGGCTTTTGCGCGAGGTGATCATGATGCGATCGCCAAACCAGCCAATCAGCACAGCCATGAGCGGAGTCACCACAATGCTGGCCAAGGTGAGCTGCCAGTTGAGGTAAATCATGTAGGCAAACACGACAATCAGCTGCAAGACACAGGGGACAAAGTCGTGGAATACCTTATTAATGACTTCGCCAATGCGATCGATATCCTCGGTGAGCCGATAGGTGAGATCGCCTGTTTGGGCTCGTTCAAAATAGCTGAGGCTAAGTTGCTGTAGGTGGGCATAGGTGCGCGTTCGGAGGTTGAGGGCGATCGCTAATGCGGCTTTTGCCATCAGCGAATCTTGGCCATACTGAGCAATTTTTTGAATTAAGAAAATGCCAGCAACAACTCCAGACAACGCAGCCAATGTGCGAATGTTGCCACCTACCAGTGCAGACAGCAGCTTGCCCGCCAGCCATGCTGTCAAGGGCCAAGCTGCTGTAAATACGGCTGTACAACTCAAGGCGATCGCAATCGTACGCCATTGCGATCGCAATAGAGGAATCAGCCGCCAGTAGTTCGAACGCTGTTTCAAAACCGTTGCCCAATCTCTCAAAATTCTTGTTCTGCTAGGCTATCAGCTTTTTGGGGTAATCTTGCATTCCAGAATTGCCTTCAGACCTGCAACTCTTAAGCACAACGGCACAAACGCGATAGCCACGGATTTTCTCCGCCGACCTGTTCAGTGCGATCGCCCGTTCAGCCGCTCACAACTCTTTTTGCCTATCAGGCTGCTTTCTTGATATCGGAATTGATGCTGGCTGTAACCCGATTCTGTTGGGAGGCAATGGCTGTATCAGCCATACTGATCCCGGCCCATTGAACTGCCAACGTTTATCTTGCAACCGAGCAAAATCTGCGTGGTAGAGCACTCAGGAGTGGAAGCATACTGCGATCGCATCTTCCGACCTCCCAGTTGCCCCAAAATGTCTGAACACCAATAAGGCTTTCGAGAACTACTCGAAAGCCTTATTGGTTGTTGATTCTAGAGTCATGGGCGATACTGGATTCGAACCAGTGACCCCTTCCGTGTGAAGGAAGTGCGCTACCACTGTGCTAATCGCCCGCGGCTATTAAACATATCATGCCCCCACCGAAAACAACAACCCCCAATTTAGACATCGCAATTTTTGCTTTACGGTGATGTGCCCAGGCTATAGGAAATTTGTGTGGCTCTGCGAAATCTGTGAGATGGTTTTCAACAGAGGAAACTGGAAACTGTCCCAGTTTTAATCCTTGAGCGTTTGAGACTTTTATCGTTATCTGATAGGGTTATCACATCAAATGTTCATATAACTTCATATTCGATTCGGAACGAATCGAATATTTCATTCGCTAATTTATCCATTTATAGAGTTGAACTTACTCAGTAAACGATCTCAAATTAGTGTAATAACGAGCGAGTTGCCGCGATCGCTCTAGATTCAACACTCGTGGCCCATCTCTCACATCCCCTATAAAAATCTAACGTTAGGTAGGTATCGCTATGTCTATGACGGTTGCTCCAGAACAGATCGATCGCATCGTCTGGAATCAACATCAGGATCCCTTTGAAGTGCTTGGTCCTCACCAAATTCATCAAGATGATCAAGCTCGTTGGGTGGTGCGAGCTTACCTGCCGAATGTGGATGCTGCGTGGGTACTCTTGCCAGAGCAGCGGCTGGAATTTTCCATGCAATCCTTCCACCATCCCAACTTTTTTGAATGCGTGCTGGATGTGCCAGAACTGAGCAACTACCAGCTGCGCGTCAAGGAAGGTGAGCATGAGCGAGTGATTCACGATCCCTACGCATTTCGCTCACCTCATCTCACCGACTTTGATATCCACCTGTTCGCTGAGGGCAACCACCACCGCATTTACGAAAAACTCGGCGCGCACCTCACCCATGTAGAGGGTGTATCGGGCGTGTACTTCGCCGTGTGGGCACCTAACGCCCGCAATGTGTCGGTGCTGGGCGATTTCAACTGGTGGGATGGCCGCAAACACCAAATGCGCCGCGTAGGAAATGGGGTGTGGGAATTGTTCATTCCCGGAGTGAAAGAGGGCGATCGCTACAAATACGAAATTAAAAACCCCGAAGGGCACATCTACGAAAAATCTGACCCCTACGGCTTCAAGCAAGAATCTCGTCCCAAAACCGCCTCTATCGTTGCCAACCTCGACCGCTACCACTGGAACGACCAAGACTGGATGGAGCATCGCCGCAATACCGATGCGCTTGACCATCCAATCTCCGTTTATGAAGTCCATCTAGGTTCCTGGCTGCACGCTTCGGCAACTGATCCCTATATTCGGCCCGATGGCACCGAGGAGCCCCCGGTAATCGTGGCTGAACTCAAGCCGGGTGCTCGCTTCCTCACCTATCGTGAACTTGCAGAACGTCTAATTCCCTATGTCAAGAATTTAGGCTTTACCCACATTGAGCTGCTGCCCATCGCTGAGCACCCCTTTGATGGCTCGTGGGGATATCAGGTCACGGGCTACTACGCGGCCACCTCACGCTATGGCTCACCCGAAGACTTTATGTACTTTGTGGATCAGTGCCATCAAAATGGCATTGGTGTCATTGTCGACTGGGTTCCCGGTCACTTTCCCAAAGATGGTCATGGACTGGCCTTTTTCGATGGCTCCCATCTCTACGAGTACGGCGACACACGCAAGGGTGAGCACAAAGAGTGGGGCACGCTCGTCTTTAACTACGGTCGCAACGAGGTGCGCAACTTTCTTGTAGCCAACGCCCTCTTCTGGTTCGACAAATACCATATTGATGGCATTCGGGTTGATGCGGTTGCCTCCATGCTTTACCTCGACTACTTCCGTAAGCCGGGTGAGTGGGTGGCCAACCAGTACGGCGGGCGTGAGCACATCGAAGCGGCTGATTTCCTCCGGCAGATGAATCACGTTATTTTTAGCTACTACCCCGGTGCGCTCAGCATTGCCGAAGAATCTACGTCTTGGCCAATGGTATCCTGGCCGACCTACGTAGGAGGCCTGGGGTTCAACCTAAAGTGGAACATGGGCTGGATGCACGACATGCTGGATTTCTTCCACATGGATCCGTGGTTCCGCCAGTTCCACCAAAACAACATCACCTTCAGCATCATGTACGCCTTCAGCGAAAACTTTATGCTGGCGTTCTCTCATGATGAAGTGGTGCATGGCAAGAGCCCCATGATTGGCAAGATGCCTGGGGACGAATGGCAAAAGTTTGCGAACCTGCGCTGCTTGCTCACCTATATGTTTGCCCATCCTGGTAAGAAAACCTTGTTTATGGGGACTGAGCTCGGTCAGTGGACAGAGTGGAATGTGTGGGGCGATTTGGAATGGCACTTGTTGCAGTACGAGCCTCACCAAAAGCTGCATCATTTTATGGCTAAGCTGAATGAGCTGTACCGCAGCCAACCGGCTCTGTACACTCAAGACTTTTCGAATGAGGGCTTTGAGTGGATTGATTGTAACGACAACCGCCATAGCGTTGTGTCGTTTATTCGCCGGGATAAGCTCACCGGAGAGGCAGTGGTGGTGGTGTGTAACTTCACACCGCAGCCTCATGCGCATTACCGCGTTGGGGTGCCGGAACGGGGCTTTTATCGCGAACTGTTTAACAGCGACTCGCGGGAGTATGGTGGCAGCAATATGGGCAACTTAGGCGGCAAATGGGCTGATGAGTGGTCATTCCACAATCGCCCCTATTCGATCGACCTCTGCTTGCCGCCACTAGCGGTTTTGGTTCTGAAGCTTGATCCAGAGAAGACGTCCTAATCTAACTTCCTACGCCCTTAGAACTAACGCAGTTGAATGATGTGTCGTGGGCCAGGCTCACAGCACATCATTCAAGCCGCTTAGGCTTTCTACGAACCGTGTAGAAACCGAATGGCTCAGCATATGTCAGCGCTGACCTCAAATTATTTGAGTTTTTGCCGTACGAAAGTGATGAGCTGGGCGAGCTGCTTTTTCAGGTGATCCACGTCTTGTTGCAGTTTGGCGTTTTGGAGCTGGAGTTGCTGGACGGTTTGCTGAAGCGTTTGTAGCTCGGTAGAACTGTCGGTTGCAGTGGAGGCTGGAGGTGGTGGAGGGGAAATGGCCTGGGTAATGGTGGGTGGGTACTTGCGATCGCGCGCTTTTGCGGTTGCAGACTTGATTGCCTGGAACAGGTGGCTTTGCTCGAACGGTTTGCCGACAAACTCAAAGTAGTCAAAGAGTTCGGGTACGGTTTTTTCCACATCTTCCTTTCGACCCGACATCATCACAATTGGAATAGTCTTCAGCCGAGGGTTGGACTGAATTTGCTGTACCACTTCCCACCCATTCATGCGCGGCATAAAAAAGTCGAGCAGCACCAAATTGGGTTGCTCTTTTTGGATTACGTCTAAACCTTCTACTCCATCCCGCGCTTCGAGCACCTCAAAGTTGCCTCTGGGCAACATGTCGCGCACCTGCATGCGAATGGTGGTGCTGTCATCCACAATCAAGATTTTTTGTGTTGGCATGGTGAACCCTGATGTTGCAAGCGTTGGGGGAAACTTGATGGTTATGGTGAAGGAGTAGGGGCGATCGCGCTAGCGCGAGTTGAAGGGGCCAGTCGTCATCATACAACTGATATCTGATGTTTTAGGATGCCCCAAAAGACGCGATCGCCGATCTTATCTGCACCGACTTTTCGCCGCAAACTGCCGCAGAACCCAGAAGAGGTTGATAATCTAGATCTACTGCTTTTTCTCGATAGGCCTTGAGCACAAGGCACAATGAGATTGCTAGGTGCAATCTCAACCATTTCTTTAAGATTGCTGAGTCCTCACTTAATTTTGTAAAACCCATTGCGCAGCCCATGACTAGTCTGTTTCTTCAGCGTCTCCACAGTCCCGATCGCCCGGTTATCGTGTTTGATGGTGCGATGGGCACCAACTTACAAGTGCAAAACTTGACGGCAGATGACTTTGGCGGCGCAGACTATGAAGGCTGCAATGAATATTTGGTGCTGACAAAGCCGGAAGCCGTGGCCAAGGTGCATCGTGACTTTTTGGCGGCTGGGGCCGATGTGATTGAAACCGATACCTTTGGCAGCACATCGATTGTGCTAGCGGAGTATGACTTGGGCGATCGCGCCTATGAGCTCAATGTTAAAGCGGCGCAATTGGCCAAGCAGTGCGCGGCCGAATTTTCCACCCCTGACAAGCCTCGATTTGTGGCCGGTTCCATTGGGCCAACCACCAAGCTGCCCACCCTGGGACATATCGACTACGACACCATGAAGGCTTCGTTTGAAGAGCAGGCCGAGGGGTTGTTTGATGGCGGGGTCGATCTGTTTATTGTGGAAACCTGCCAGGACGTGTTGCAGATCAAAGCAGCGCTCAATGCGATCGAAGCCGTATTTGAGAAAAAGGGCGATCGCCGTCCGCTCATGGTATCTGTGACGATGGAAATTCAGGGCACGATGCTAGTCGGCTCGGATGTTGCGGCGATGCTGGCTATTTTAGAGCCTTACCCCATCGATATCCTGGGGCTAAACTGCGCTACAGGCCCCGATCGCATGGCAGATCACATTCGCTATCTGTCGCAGAACTCGCCCTTTGTCATTTCCTGCATTCCCAACGCGGGTATTCCCGAAAATGTGGGTGGGCATGCTCACTACAAGCTCACACCCATGGAGCTACGGATGGCGCTGCTGCACTTTGTAGAAGACCTTGGGGTGCAGGTGATTGGCGGTTGCTGTGGAACTCGGCCAGAGCACATTCAGCAGTTGGCAGACCTCGCTCAGTCGCTGCATCCGAAAGATCGTGCCGTAAGGGAATGGGGAGTCGGGAATGGGGAGTCGGGGAATGGTCACCCTCGGGAGGCGTTGGCGTATACGCCTGCTGCTGCGTCGATTTACTCGGCTCAGCCCTACGACCAGGACAACTCGTTCCTGATTATCGGCGAGCGGTTGAATGCTAGTGGCTCCAAGAAAGTGCGAGAGCTGCTGAATGATGAAGATTGGGATGGTCTGGTGTCGGTGGCGCGATCGCAGGTGAAGGAAGGGGCGCATGTCCTGGATGTCAACGTGGACTATGTGGGCCGCGATGGTGAGCGCGATATGCACGAACTGGTGTCGCGCCTGGTCACCAACGTCAATTTGCCGCTGATGCTGGACTCCACCGAATGGCAAAAAATGGAAGCCGGACTCAAGGTGGCAGGTGGCAAGTGCATCCTCAACTCCACCAACTACGAAGATGGCGATGAGCGCTTCTTTAAGGTTCTGGAACTAGCTAAGCAGTATGGTGCAGCCATTGTCGTGGGCACCATCGACGAAGACGGTATGGCCCGAACCGCAGAACGCAAGTTTGCGATCGCCCAGCGTGCCTACCGCGATGCTGTGGAATACGGCATTCCTCCCTACGAAATTTTCTACGATCCTCTGGCGTTACCCATTTCCACCGGAATTGAAGAAGACCGTGCGAACGGCAAGGCAACGATCGAGTCCATTCGCATGATTCGGCAAAACCTGCCGGGAGTCCACATTCTGCTGGGCGTGTCCAATATTTCCTTCGGTCTGAGCCCAGCGGCGCGGATTACCCTCAACTCCATGTTTTTGCACGAGGCAATGCAAGCGGGGATGGATGGGGCGATCGTCAGTGCCGCCAAAATCTTGCCCATCGCCAAGATCGATCCCCAGCATCAGGAGGTGTGCCGCCAGCTCATCTACGACCAGCGCCGATTTGAGGGGGATGTTTGCGTCTACGATCCGCTCACGGAACTGACAACGCTATTTGAAGGCGTATCGGCAAAGGATGCACGGGCGTCTCGTAGCTCTTTGGCAGATCTGACGATTGAAGAGCGACTGAAGCGCCACATCATCGATGGTGAGCGCATTGGCCTGGACGATGCCCTGGCTGAAGCATTGCAGACTTATAAACCCCTCGACATTATCAACACTTTTTTGCTGGATGGCATGAAGGTGGTTGGTGAACTGTTCGGTTCCGGGCAAATGCAGCTTCCCTTTGTGCTGCAATCTGCCGAAACGATGAAGTCAGCGGTTGCCTACCTGGAGCCCTTTATGGAAAAATCCGAGTCGGGCAACAACGCCAAGGGCACGTTCATCATTGCGACGGTGAAGGGCGATGTGCACGACATCGGCAAAAACCTGGTGGACATCATCCTCACCAACAACGGCTACCGCGTCATTAACCTGGGCATTAAACAGCCGGTGGATAACATCATTGATGCCTACAACGAGCACAAGGCCGACTGCATTGCCATGAGTGGCCTGCTGGTGAAGTCCACCGCTTTTATGAAGGAGAACCTGGAGGTCTTCAACGAGCGGGGCATTACGGTTCCCGTCATTTTGGGCGGTGCTGCCCTTACGCCCAAGTTCGTGCATGAGGACTGCCAGAACACCTACAAGGGTCGGGTCATCTACGGTAAGGATGCCTTCGCAGACCTGCACTTTATGGACAAGCTGATGCCCGCCAAGACAGAGGGCAACTGGGATGACCTGAAAGGATTCTTGGATGAGGCCACAGATGAAACGATCGCTGTGAAAGCGGCAGCGACGGCAAAGTTAGAGGCTGATCAGGCTCAAGAATCGGGCCCGGTTGTAGAGGATACGCAGCGATCTGAGGTGGTGGCGCTCGATATTCCCCGCCCGACGCCGCCCTTCTGGGGCACGAAGATTCTCACGCCGGAAGACATTCCCTTGGAGGAGGTGTTTGGCTATCTGGACTTGCAGGCGCTGGTGGCGGGTCAGTGGCAGTTCCGCAAACCCAAAGAGCAAACCCGCGAGGAGTACGACGCGTTTCTGCAAGAGAAGGTGTATCCCATTCTGGAGCACTGGAAGCAGCGTGTAGTGAGCGAAAAGTTGCTGCATCCTACGGTGGTGTATGGCTATTTTCCCGCGTTGGCAGAAGGGAACTCGCTGCATGTGTACGATCCCAAGGTGGTGAGTGAGGCGACGAGTGCCATCCCTGAGCCGTTGAACACGTTCAAGTTTCCTCGGCAGCGATCGCAGCGTCGCCTGTGTATTGCGGACTTTTTCATTCCCAAAGCCGACTTTGCAGGCCAATACGATGTGTTCCCCATGCAGGCGGTGACGGTGGGTGAGGTGGCTACCGAGTTTTCGAAGCAGCTATTCGAAGCCAACCAGTATACCGACTACCTGTACTATCACGGGTTAGCCGTGCAAATGGCTGAGGCCGTAGCCGAGTGGAACCACGCTCGTATTCGCCATGAGTTGGGCTATGGGCACCTGGAACCCAACACAATTCGCGATGTGCTGCAACAGCGCTATCAGGGATCGCGCTATAGCTTTGGTTATCCAGCCTGCCCCAACATGGCGGATCAATATGCCCAGTTGGATTTGCTCGATGCCGCCCGTATTGGCATGGTGATGGATGAAAGTGAGCAACTCTATCCCGAACAATCCACAACGGCGATCGTGGCCTACCATCCCACGGCTAAGTACTTCAACACCTAGCGTGATCGCATTTCTGGTTGTGTTTCACAGTTGTGGATGTGTGTGGTAGAAGGGTGGTGGAGCTGCCCTTCTACCACACACATCCACATGTCTAGAACATTACCGCATTTCTCAATTGCATCCCTGAAAGGGGTGGCACTTCAGCATGTCGGGTGCATTAGCGCTAGTGTTAACGCACCCTGACCTAAACGGGTTCTAGGCTTTGCGGCGCGATCGCTTTTGCAATTGGTGCAAGCTTTGTCGGAGCGATCGCAAGTCGGGCGTGTGGCCACTGTAGCGCCAGCGCACATAGGCGTGAGAAATCGCCTCAATCAAGCTGGCTTGCGCCATGGGTTGGTGGGCATAGGCTTTTTGAACAAACTCCAGCGGAGTCTCAGCCGGAGACTTGTGGAGTCCCTGTTGCGAAAGCCATTTCAGCATTTGTTGGTACAGGGCCTCGGGCGGAGGCAGCTTGGAGAGCCAGCGACGATAGCGCCATTGCGAAAGGCCACTCCAGCCCAGCCAACTCAGAAATCCTAGTAGGGTGAGGAGCACCAGACTGGCCAACACGCCAACCCAGCCCCGATTAAACAACGCGGTTAGCTGAGCGATCGCCCATCCCACCGCATTCAAAAACACATCGACAATGCTCTCAAATAGCCCCACAACGGGCGAAGGAAGCCAGCCCGCAACCCAGTTCCATAGACGACGCAGCACTCCAAACGTTTGCGACTCTTCGGCTGAACTGGGCACTGCCTCCATGCCAGGAATGGGGTTAAACGCAAACCAACCATACTTGTTGAAGTACACCTCGGTCATGGCGAAGGCATCGGTGTTGCGAACGACGTAATACCCTGTAAAGGGGTTGAACTCGCCGGGTGCATAACCCGCCACCAGCCGTGCCGGAATACCAACCGATCGCAGCATCACTGCTAGCGTGGTCGAAAAATGGTCAGGATACCCGCCTTGATATTTGAATAAAAAGGCATCGACCATATCTTCGTTGTCTTCAAAGAAGGGCAGACTCGGCTCGACGCGATAGTTTTGCTTGAGATACTGGGTGAGATACAGCGCTGTTTCATAGGGATCGGTGAGGGGATTTTCGGATCGTGCCAAAATTCGTTCGGTCTCGGCTCGAATTTTTGGGGCGATCGCCTCGGGCAACTGGAGGTAATTTTGAAAAATATCGGCGGGGTAGTCGGGGGCACTTTGGCGCAGCTGGGTACGATCGCGATAGGGCACCTCAGACACCACGGTATAGGTAACGCCGCTGGACAGAGGAACGGGCGATCGCAGCGCTCCTTCAGCATCCACTCCCACTTGCCGAGTTGGGAAGTACAGCTCTTTGGCCTCGTACAGCGTGGGGATCAGGTTGGGAAGATCGCTCACGACGGTAAAGGACTGCACCACCTCACGCCGCTCTCCCAACGTTACCGACCACGGCAAGTTAAACCGAAACGTCCAGCTAGGACGGTCTAGCTTTTCAATTTCTTCATCGCTGCTGCGAGATACTTGCCATCCCTGGCCGGTATAGCGATCAAACGCCATCACTCGCCAAAAGCCTTCTGCTTGCGATCGCACCCGCATCACCACCTTGGGTACCATCTCGCCCCGCAGGTTCATGTTGATCTGGTTGCTAAAGCCGTAATAGAAATCTCGATCGACATCGCCAGGGCCAGTGCGGGGGCTACCCATGCTGCCGCCCACCACTCCACCAACGCCATCATCCGATCCTTCGGCATAGCCCGGATTAATCACCGTGCTGCCGTCAAACTGACCGTCAAAGTCAATCGGGGTGCTGACCGGAAATGTGCGCAACTGGTAGCCCGGAAAGCGCGGCATCACCGCAAAGATCACCAGGCCCAGCGCCACGATCATCACCAGCACTCGCCCCACTTGCCGAGGCGGTAGTTCTAGAGATGCTTGCCGCAGCGGATGCGGCGTTAGCCCTAGCCGAGACCGATAGTCCAGCACCATGACAGGAATCGCCAGTGCCACAAAGGCCAGCGCCAACGGCGCAAACCACAGCGTTTGGCTCAAGGTGGCCGCAACTCCCATCAAGATCAAACCAATCACGACGGAATATCCCAAATCCTTCCGTCGGGGAATATCGAAGCTGTGGAAGACCAAGAGCTGAATCAGCAGCTCAGCCAGAGCCAATCGGGAATCGTTGCGATCGCCCAATAGCCTCACAAAGAAAGCGGCTAGCGATCCCAACATGGCGATCGCAATACAAAACTTGATGGGAATATTGCGCTTATGTCGTCGGGTATGACTCCATACGGCCCCAACCGCGCTCACAGGCACCGCCCATAGACTAATGCCCAGCGCATCAGTCACATCGGCGGCCGCCACATCAACCGCGATGATCCCCACCGATACCAGCGCCTGAACCATCACCCGTAGCAAAATCGATTCTTCGGGTGGTTCTTTGGGAATTTGAGCTAATCGCTGCCGAATCGCACGAAGGCTAAAGAATTCCTGCGGTCTACGCTTGCCACGGTTGATTGAGGTCATGCCAGCCATACGGTTGAATTTGCTTCTTACCAATGCTAGCCAATCTCGCACCAAAAAGCTGTGAGCCTGCCCGTATTCAACCTAGGCCCAAAACAGGGAAGGATTGACATCTAGTGCCAATCCTTGAAGCCACGAAATTCCAAACATGCGGTTGCGCTAGGCCGCACCAATCAACTGAATCGCAAAGGTCAGACCAGGCTCGTCTGTTTGAGCCAACTGAACATTCAACGGATAGCTTTGGCCAACTTCCAGGTCAACCTGGGTAACAACGGCATCTCCGGCGGTGGTCTGTTGATATATCGATTCTTTGCCATCGTTGCCCAAGAAAACAACGGTGCCCGCACACGGAAGCGCAACCTTGACCATCACAGTCCCAGCAGATACTTTTTCTGCGGTCAGGCACAACGGCCCTGCTCCAGTTTGCCACTCGCGGGTGATCTGGGGCTGTGTTGCCGACAGCTTAAAAGTCAGCGCATCTAAAATCTCACGGGCGGCCATGAGTGAAAGGGCCATCTTTTGGGTTTCGGTAGCTGCGTCGTACTCACTGGGGAATCCAACGTCTTGCATGTTGGGCAGCGTTGCATTGGGGGAACGGGCAGGAGCTGTCAACACCCAACCTGCCAGGTCGTTTAAGGTTTGATCTTGGTTGGGGAAAAGGGTTTCGACAACTTTGACGAGTTTGGCCCCTTCTCGCAGGGATGATTGCATCATCACCTGGCACTGACCCAACAGGCGCTCCAGTACCGATTCGGGCAAGGTTGTGGGTAGGTTGAGCGATCGCAACTGCTGGAGCCAAATTTGAAGAGCGGTTGGCTCTGCTTCATACTCGAGCATCTCGCTCTCCCAGGGAAAGAGAGGAGGATTGCTTTCAATTTCGGTGCGCAGTTTCCGTTTTAACAGCGCATAAAAACGATCTTGCACAGCAGGTATGTCTCCTGGTTCGAATAAGGGCGTAGTTTGAAGTGATGAGGATGCCGACTCAAGATAGCTACTTACGTAATCTTTCGCAATTTTGGAGCCCGGCAAATCGAAACGGTTGATTGAAAAACTTGGCTTGTTGGGCCTTGTTTGTTCAGCCAGATGGCTGAAACTCCCTGATGGCTTGACATTAAACGAGTTGAGGTCGTTAAACAGCCAAGTCAGTAATTTCTCGGCTTCTGACTCATTATTCATCACCCGAGACTCGTGCTCCGGACATTAAATCGTTTCTTATTTCCCAGGCTTGTTCCAGTAGTTTAGTCCATTGTTTCTGAAACTGGTTCACGGTACAGCCCACGGCTTGAGCGATCGCCACATCCGATTCTCCTGCCTGCTTCAACCGTAAAATTTCGGCCTGTTGGGGTGTAAGTCCGTCCAGCAGCACTTGCCACTGCTGCTGCGTTAATCCGAGGTTGCGTTCCAAATCTGCTTCTAGCCATTGATGCACCAGCTCCCAATGGTGAGAAAGCGCAAACCGAATCAGATGGTACTTAAACCGTTGCTGCAAATAGTCGCGTTGGCGTGGCGTTAGTCCTAATATGGCTTCGATTTCATTGGCGGGCAAGTCTTGGAGCCGGAGAGCAAAGTAATCGGCACAATCCTTCTGTTGCCGCTCTTCTAAATAAGCCATCAGTTCGTGAATGACGGTATCGCGCAGGGTATCCTCAGCCAGTTCTGGCTCTTGCGCCACCATTTGTTCGCGCACCTGCTGCATCGAGGGGCCATTCCGATTTTGATCGGATTCAGAACTGGCCCCTTCGGCCGCTTGTTCAATATCCACCAGGGTTTCGGGTGGCTGCTGCTGCGAGAAGGTTTGTGCCCGTAAAATGATCAGCTGCTGGCTACGACGCCCCGGTAGGGGAATGCGCCGTTTGGCATAGCGTTCGGTAAACGCCATGTACTCTGCCAGCTCCAACAAGGTACGGGGTGAGTAGTTGGCTGGTAGCTGGTTCTCTCGGCGAAATGCATTGATCGCCTCTATATAAAAGCCCTGAAGAAAGTCTTCGATTAGCCCTAATCGAGCTTGGTAGCTAGCCTGTACCTGTGGCGGCGTAATGTAACGATAAACAACCGCGCTCAGCGTGCTGTGTAGCTCGACCCGACCGCGTCGAGAACTGAGCTGATAGTACTTCAGGCACTGCTTAAGCCGATGACGAGCCAAGGCGGTAGACCACGACTCGATCTCCCCCGATGATTGAATCCGTTTGCTTTCTGAACAGATGCGAGTCACCTCGGCTGCAATCCGAGTTGCGACGTCGCGGCAGTTCTGATCAGATGCTCGTGTGGATTGCTTGAGTTCGCTGCAAAGCAGCTGGAAGATTTCCTCCACGCTGTTCCCACTGTCTCCCTGATGGATTTGCCGAAAGCTGAAAGTTGGTAGTGCACCGATGTAGCCAGCGCCAAACCGCATTTTCCGGTTTGAGCACAAGCACGGCTCTTTCTTGATTCGGGGAATCTCTCCCAACATCAGGAGAATATTGGTAGCCGTCTGCTCTAGACTGTTGAAGAACAACCGTAGAGCCACCTCACTCCCGACCGAGACGACATGGATTTAGACCAGCAAATTCAAGAACTGATAGAACAGGCTCCCCAAGATGGAGTAACTCCCGATGCGGTAAGGGCGATCGCACCAGTGTTGAAGCTCATTGCTGGACAGTTGAAGCACCCACAATACTTTGTCTTGCAAACCCTGGATGGTCGCTGGATTATGACCACCCTGAGTCATCGCACCCAGCCAAACACGCAGAAGAATATGTTTTATGCTTATGCCGACCTTAAGGATGCAACGGCTAGTCCCTATGCCAAGGATCCTCAAGTCGTTGCTTTGCCAGTCGCAGCGACACATATCCTGTTTCAAATGGTAGCAATGACAACGGTGGATAGTGCAATTTTCTTTGAAACTTCTGGCAATGTAAATTCAGGAACCGAGGTTCTACGGTCAGATGTTCAAAATTTGATACAGGCTCATCTGCAGCAGTTTAAACAAGGCAGCCGGCCTCCTACGGATATTGCCTGACCGTTGAGATTGAGTTGTTGATTTTGAGCCACGGCAAATCTGTGTCTCAGGAAATAGAAGCCAAAGGTTCCCAAGTATGGAGGAGCTACCCGAAGAGGAGCTACCCGAACCATGAGAGCTCCAGATGAAGTCCATAAGCTCTGATACGAAGCGACGCAAGTCAACAAGAAGCCTATAAACGACATCGGGAGTTTGCTAGCAGCAAACTCCCGATGTCGTTTATAGGAAAGGTGCTTGGGGCTCAGCGAATCTACTTAGGATGCGCCGTTGGTGAGATTTTCTAAGCCAGAGGTGACAACCGCCGATTCGATGCGATCGCCCTGCTGAATTTGGTCCACAACGTCCATACCGCTTGTGACATAGCCAAACACAGCATAGTTACCATCCAAGAAGCCCAGATCGGCCAAAGCAAAATAAAACTGGGATGATGCTGAGTTGGGATCTTGTGATCGCGCCATGGCAACGGCTCCACGAGTATGCCGCAGCGCCGGAGCCCCACTTACCCCTGCCTGCTCCATTGTTTGACCATACAGAGGCGCATCTGCCCCACTCGGTTTAATTTCGAGAGGAATGTAGCGAGGCTGCCCCGTTGCTGGATCGACAAAGCTACCCGTGCCGAGCATATTGGCAGGTACGCTCGGATCCTTGCCTTGCGGGTCGCCGCCTTGCACCACAAACGGCTGAGGTTGCCGCACAACTCGGTGAAATACCAAACCGTTGTATACTCCGCGGTTCACCAAATCAACAAAGTTGCCTGCTGTGATTGGCGCATCGTCGCCATTGAGTTCAATCGTAATTTTTGAGCCCTTAACGGTTAGCTCAACTGTAGCCTTGCCATTCAGGCTTGGCAAATTTGCATAAGTATTAGTCATGGTCTCCGAAGCCTCGGCTGAAGATGGTGAATCAGCGACTGAAGAGCTATCAGCCTGAGAAGTACATCCAGTAAGTAGCAAAAAGGCGATCGCTACAAACGTGACGAGCTGTTTGCCAAAATGAAATCGCATAGAAAAAACGACCTATATTTAGCAGGTGTCTCTAGATTGCAGGCGAAGAAAACAATATCTCAGCCTTGCTGCACAGCAAAGCGCACACTGTCATACTGTGCCCGTACCAGACTAACACTTTACGCGCCGCCAGTCCTTCCTTCGCCGATAGGAGCTCTTCATAATTTGAGTGGCGTAGGCTTTGTCTGCGCCACTCAAATCCTCACCTAGATATCACGGCCCTTGCTTTGCCTTTTAGAGCTGCTTCAACATTTTGAAGAAGCGAGCTGAAGAAGTGGGCAAAAGAAAGAACAGAAGCTACAGCCCCTCTAAAGGAACTCCTAAAAATCGTGCCAACTCAGCACCTTGGTTTTCTAGCTGAGATAATGGCAACGGTTGACCCACTCGAGTAAGCGGCAGCTCTCCTTTCCCCTTGACTCGTAAGTACAGTGCCCGCCGAGGATTCAACCCATCCTTAATTGCAACCCGAATGGCTTGCACATCCTCAATTTTGTGCGTTACTTCAATCTTGCGATTTTTACCTGGAAAGCCCCGGCGAAAGACCTTTGCAGTCCCCGAATTCTTGTCAAACTCGTTGAATCCGCCACCTACATCCCACAAAATCACCAGCCATAAATAAGCTGCGAGCAGGGAACCGGCAACTCCATAGAACCCCATCGCAATACCCTGAGGCACAAAAATCAGCTGAGTCGGATCGGAAAAGGGCAAAAAATTAACCTTGGTGTAGCTCGAAATACTCGCTAACAGAAACCCAACGCCACCAACCGAAATAACCATTGCCCACCAATAGTTGCTGAATCGGCGCGAGCCCAAAACAGGCTGCCGTAGGACGCGATTATCCGTTGATGTAACAGAAGTGGACATAGGACAAATCTTAGATATCAAAACGTCAGAGTTAACAAGCTGTAGTGAACAGCAACGATGCGTGAATGACCTCTAAGCTATTCAATCGCAAACACAGCACTACATATATAGATCGTATAGATGACATGGCCGCAAGCCTTGCCACAGCACTGCAAAACCACCTGAACAAGCCAGAAGCGAGCATCAATCCTAGTCCTATCCTCGCCTAGATTGACACCAATTGCGTCAAGAACCTGCAATCTCTCAGCTTTAACCTGTAACCCAAGCTCCTAAAATGGCTGCAAAACCTTGAGAATGCATCAGAATGCATCTCCTTCCGCAGGTTCGCTCTAGGGCCAAATTACTGAGAAATTACGTATCAGATTGTAAAAAAAATCGTATGTCCCTATCATATACAAGTAATAAGCTCTTCTTGGTAAGGCGTATCTCCCGAACAAGGTACGCATCCATGCACCTTCAAGCCTCGTTCTTGCCGGGTGCATTGGCCAAGCTCAGTGCAAATCCTCCCATTGAGCCAACGTCAATTTGACGGCCTTTGGTTCGTATAATCGGGAAAATCAAAGCCATATTAACGAGGATATGAAATGACCATAGCAATGGGACGAGCGCAAGCCAATCGAGGATGGTTCGACGTCCTCGATGACTGGCTAAAGCGCGACCGATTCGTCTTCGTGGGGTGGTCTGGCATTCTGCTGTTCCCTTGTGCCTACTTGGCCTTGGGCGGCTGGCTTACCGGCACCACCTTCGTCACCTCGTGGTACACCCACGGGTTGGCATCTTCCTACTTGGAAGGCTGTAACTTCTTGACTGTTGCCGTATCGACCCCTCCCAACAGCTTGGGACACTCCCTGCTGTTTTTGTGGGGACCCGAAGCTCAGTGGGACTTCACCCGCTGGTGTCAACTCGGCGGTTTGTGGGCATTTGTGGCCCTGCACGGCGCCTTTGCGCTGATTGGCTTCATGCTGCGTCAGTTTGAGATTGCACGCTTGGTGGGCATCCGTCCCTACAATGCGATCGCCTTCTCAGGGCCAATTGCCGTATTTGTGAGCGTGTTTTTGCTGTACCCATTGGGACAGTCAGGATGGTTTTTTGCACCCAGCTTTGGGGTGGCAGCCATCTTCCGTTTCATCTTGTTTGTGCAAGGGTTCCACAACTTTACCCTCAACCCCTTCCACATGATGGGAGTGGCTGGCATTTTGGGTGGTGCACTGCTGTGCGCGATTCACGGAGCGACCGTGGAGAACACCCTGTTCCAGGATGGGGACAAAGCCAACACCTTCCGCGCGTTCAACCCGACCCAGTCGGAAGAGACCTATTCGATGGTCACCGCGAACCGATTCTGGTCACAGATATTCGGGATTGCGTTTTCGAACAAGCGGTGGCTGCACTTCTTCATGCTGTTTGTGCCAGTGATGGGTTTGTGGATGGCGAGCATTGGGATTGCCGGGTTGGCCTTGAACCTGCGGGCGTATGACTTTGTGTCGCAGGAATTGCGCGCGGCAGAGGACCCCGAGTTTGAGACCTTCTACACGAAGAACATCCTGCTGAACGAGGGCATCCGGGCTTGGATGGCACCTCAAGACCAGCCTCACGAAAGCTTTGTATTCCCTGAAGAGGTACTGCCACGTGGTAACGCTCTCTAATAATTATGTCGCTGGAAATCGCGACCAGGAGTCCTCGGGCTTCGCGTGGTGGGCTGGTAATGCCCGCCTCATCAACCTGTCCGGCAAGCTGCTGGGTGCTCACGTAGCCCACGCTGGTTTGATTGTTTTCTGGGCAGGCGCGATGACTCTGTTCGAAGTCGCACACTTTGTTCCTGAAAAGCCCATGTATGAGCAGGGCTTGATTCTTCTGCCTCACTTGGCAACCCTTGGTTTGGGTGTGGGTCCCGGTGGTGAAGTCGTGGATGTTTTCCCCTACTTTGTCGTCGGTGTGTTGCACCTGATCTCGTCTGCCGTCCTTGGTTTAGGCGGTATCTATCACGCTGTTCGTGGTCCCGATACGTTGGAGGAGTACTCCAGCTTCTTCGGCTACGACTGGAAAGACAAGAATCAGATGACCAACATCATTGGTTATCATTTGATTCTTCTAGGCGTTGGTGCATTCTTGCTCGTGTTCAAGGCCATGTTCTTTGGCGGTGTGTATGACACCTGGGCACCGGGCGGTGGCGACGTGCGCGTCATTACTAACCCAACTCTCAACCCTGTTACCATCTTTGGCTATCTGTTGAAAGCCCCCTTCGGTGGTGAAGGCTGGATCATCAGCGTCAACAGCATGGAAGACATCATTGGTGGTCACATCTGGGTTGGCTTTATCTGCATTGCTGGCGGTATCTGGCACATCCTCACTAAGCCCTTTGGCTGGGTGCGTCGTGCCTTTATCTGGTCTGGTGAAGCTTATCTTTCCTACAGTTTGGGCGCTTTGTCCCTCATGGGCTTTGTTGCCTCTGTGATGGTGTGGTATAACAACACCGCTTATCCCAGCGAATTTTATGGTCCTACCGGTCCTGAAGCGTCTCAGGCTCAAGCCCTGACCTTCTTGATTCGTGACCAGCGCCTGGGTGCAAACGTCGGTTCTGCTCAAGGTCCTACTGGTTTGGGTAAATACCTGATGCGCTCTCCCACGGGTGAGATCATCTTTGGTGGTGAAACCATGCGCTTTTGGGACTTCCAAGGTCCTTGGTTGGAGCCTTTGCGTGGACCCAACGGTTTGGATCTGGACAAGATTAAGAACGACATTCAGCCTTGGCAAGCTCGCCGTGCTGCTGAGTACATGACTCATGCTCCTCTGGGTTCGTTGAACTCTGTGGGTGGTGTGGCCACTGAAATTAACTCAGTGAACTTCGTGTCTCCTCGGGCATGGCTGGCAACGTCTCACTTTGTGTTGGGCTTCTTCTTCCTGGTAGGTCACCTGTGGCACGCGGGTCGTGCTCGGGCTGCTGCTGCCGGTTTTGAGAAGGGGATCGATCGTGAGACCGAACCTGTATTGGCAATGCCTGATCTTGACTAATCACAGCTTGGCTTCACGCTAGGGAAAAAGGCCCCAATGGGGGCCTTTTTTCATCTAGCTGTTTGCCTTGAGAGGGTGCTGTGGGAGCGATCGCCCAAAGGCAAGTTGGGTAGCTAGCAAACCGTCAATCTGTAGTGAGAGGAACAGTAGTAAAGTGAAGTTACACAACATCGAAATTTGAATTCAGCTATGCAATGGACCCCAGAAGCAAAAGCGAAACTGAATAACATCCCCTTTTTTGTGCGGGCGCAGGCCAAAATCCGAATTGAGCAAATGGCACGCGATTTCGAACAGCCAACCATTACAGAAGAATTGGTTGAACAAGCTCGACAGGAAATTGGTCAGTAGGTTTGTCCGAACGACTTTCTAAGAATTTTTGCTAAATTGGGTTGCCTCTAATACAAAAACGTTTCCCCAAAAACTTGTGAGTTTGTTGAATCCCTAAAACATGAAACCAGAGTTTGCAGAGATCACAGTTCAAAACCTAGCGCAACGGATGGTTGAGGCTGATGCTCAGCTTCAGCTCATTGATGTACGAGAGCCTGAAGAGTTGGCTGTTGCAAAACTTGATGGGTTCTTGAACTTGCCACTGAGCCAGTATGGCGAATGGGCGTCTCAAATTCACACGCATCTAGACCCTACCGCTGAAACCATTGTGTTATGCCATCACGGCATGCGTTCGGCTCAGATGTGCCAATGGCTTGTGAGCCAGGGCTTTACTCATGTGCAAAACGTGGTGGGTGGAATTGATGCTTACTCAGCTTGTGTAGATTCCGCAGTGCCCAGGTATTAGACACTACGAATGGACAATCCCTGTCAGGCTAAATTACGATCAGGCCAATAGGTTTTAGAAAGTTTTTATTTTGGTTACGATGCCGATTCAAATTTCGCTTAACAATCGACAACAGCAAGTGCTAGGGGCGACCGTTCGCCAATACATTGCAACGGCGCGCCCAGTCGGTTCCGAAGCTTTGGTGGATGGGTTTCAGCCTCGGGTCAGCCCTGCAACGATTCGCAATGTGATGGGGTATTTAGAAAAGGCCGGGCTGCTGTATCAACCGCATACATCCGCAGGCCGGGTTCCCTCGGATTCTGGGTATCGTGTCTATGTGGATCAACTCATAATCCCCTCTGAGCAATTGGCAAAACAGGCCGATCGGTTATTGTCCAATCGCTTGGATGTTGAGGGCTGGACGGTGGAGGCCATGCTGCATGGGGCAGCTCAGATCCTCTCTACGCTCAGCGGTTACATTTCGCTGGTTACGATGCCTCTGGTGAGTAAGGCTGTGTTGCGGCATTTGCAGCTTGTGCAAACCGATCCTAGCCGCGTGATGCTCATTGTGGTGTTGGATTCTTATGAAACCCATTCAACATTGTTTGACTTGCCTCCTGTGCCGTCGGGAGAATCTGCTGATGCGGAGTTGCTCGATCGTGAGCTTCAGATTTTATCCAACTTTTTGACCCAGCACTTGAAGGGGCGATCGCTTGGGGATATTGCTACCCTGGATTGGAGCGATCTCGGTCGTAAGTTTGATCGGTACGCAGACTTGCTGCAAGACTCACTGCTCGATCTCAACCAGCGCACTAAGAGCACCGTATCTTCCCAGATGTTTATTACTGGTGTGGCGGAAGTGATGAAGCGCCAGCCGGAGTTTTCCGAAATCCAGCAAGTGCAAACGCTCATGCAGCTTTTGGAATCGGAGCGTGAGCAACTGTGGTCGCTTATTTTTGATTCAACCGAGCTGGAGGCCGGTGAACGACGGGTAACGGTTCGCATTGGTGCCGAAAATCCGCTAGAGCCAATGAAAACCTGTACTCTTGTGTCGGCAACGTATCAGCGAGGTTCTGCCACCTTTGGTAGTGTGAGTATGCTGGGGCCAACTCGCATGGTGTACGAAAATGCGATCGCCCTTGTGGAAGCGACCGCCGATTATCTGTCGGAAGCATTAAGCTAACAAACCCTTGGGGTTTACTCAAGGGTTGAGTACAAATCTTGGTCGCAAATTTCCAATGGCTCATTGGAGGCTTTTCGGCAGAGTGAATGCTTCTGATGCGGCTTGTCTTGCTGGCATGCTTGCATTCTGCTCTCTGAACTATCCATGATGGGTGTAGAAGGTGCTTAATCGGTCAACGCGCAAGCCCTAGCGATAAGATTTGGAAGGATTAATTTTTTCGGACGATTTACATGACGTATTGTCTGGGTATTGTAACCAGTGATGGATTGGTTCTCGCAGCAGATTCACGAACCAACGCCGGGGTTGACTATATTTCAACCTATCGCAAGCTGTACAACTTTTCTAAACTGGGGCAGCGCACTCTGTTGCTGTGTACGTCAGGCAACTTGGCGATTACTCAATCGGTTGTCCATGCGTTGCAGCGCGACTTGAAGGCAGACGCTGATGAAACGCTGCATACGTTACCGACCATGTATGATGTGGCCTGCTATGTGGGAAGCAAGATTCGCGAAGCTGTAGCTCGTGAGCGCCCTTGGCTAGAGAAGGATCGCATCGACTTTAGCTGCAACTGTTTGCTTGGCGGTCAGTTGATGGGAGACGAACCTGAGCTATTTTTGATCTACACCCAAGGTAATTGCATCCAAGCAACCCGCGAGACTCCCTTTTTGCAAATTGGTGAAACCAAGTACGGCAAGCCAATTTTGGATCGAATTCTGAACTACGAAACACTCGTCGAGGATGCGGCGAAGTGCGCTTTGCTATCAATCGACTCCACGATGAAGTCCAACATATCGGTTGGGCCACCAATTGATTTGATTATGTACAAGGCGAACTCCTTTGAGGTGTCTCATCAGCTTCAGCTGCGGGTGGGCGATCGCTACTTGGTGGAGATTCGTAAGCGCTGGGAGGTGGCCCTTCGCGACGCGTTTAACCACATGCCGGATATTGATTGGGAATGCCACATGCACCAACCGCAGGACGAAGTGTATTTGGATTAACATTCAATCTAGTTGCTAACTAGATGATTTGCGATCGCGCGATCGCTTCCAAATCCATAACCCAAACCCAACAACAATGGCGACCGCAATAATCTTGGAAACTGGCCCCAAATATTGCTCGACTTGCTCGTAGTTATCACCTAAAACATAGCCTACAACCGTTAGCAGCGTCGTCCACAGCACCGTTCCAATCGTGGAATATGCCAAAAATAGGCCTAAGTTCATATGGGCGAGGCCAGCGGGCAGCGAAATTAGAGTGCGTACACCAGGCACCAACCGACAGAGCAATACGGCTACGGCACCGTATTTGTTGAACCAAGCGATCGCTGTCTCAACATCACGACCAGATACGGTGATCCACTTGCCATAGCGGTCGGCCAGTTCTATCAACCGGCGTTCGCCATAAATTCGACCGGCTGCATACCACAGCAACGTTCCCAGGATCGTGCCTATCACACCAGCCGCGATCGCCGAAACAAAGCTCATCTCACCCTGAGCGATCGTAAAACCAGCCAACGGCATGATTAGTTCTGAAGGAATTGGAGGAAACAAATTCTCCAAAAACATAAGTAAGCCAATGCCCCAGTAACCCAGAGCTTGCATGGTTTGAACGATCCACTCAGCCATAATGTTTCGTACAGTCAGTTATCGTTAGTGTCTGTCAAAGGGATGTGCTAAAGGCCAACCGCCTGGCATTGCCAAACGATGGCTTGCTCCAAATTCAACAAAACAGATCCATCAGAAGATTGGGCACTATCCGAGGGCAGGTTCAAGTAATGCTTAATTCTGTTTTTTGAAGAACCCTATTTTTCTATTCGACCTTGTTGGAGGAAGCAACCTAAAAAACGGCTCCCTTCAGCAAATCAATTGCAGCTCGAACCGCCGTATAGCCAAATAGCAAAACCGATGTAGTAAGAGCAGCTCCCATCAAACAAACTACCAACCCACTGAGGGAAATAAACCCATCATCATCCAACAGACCAAACCCAGTAATAAAGATGCCCATCGCTGGCAGGGTATTGGTAAGGGGAATGGGGATCATCATGGAAATCGACATAAGGGTGATCGCTACACCCATTATCAAACGCCCACTGCGACCAACACAAACCCAGGTTAAGCGCGGGCGCGTGAGTGCTTCAATGCGACGCAACCAGGGTAACCCCGCCTTGAGAACCCCTTGTACTTGCTTGAGCTCTATTGGGTATTGCTTGAACCGTTCAGGTAGCCAGGGTTTTGTTCGTCCAGCTATAAGCTGAAGCGCAAGCACCAGCATAACCACTCCAAACGGAACTGAATAACCCGGTGCAGGAATCGGTAACGCGGATGGCAGAGACAACAGCACAAATAGAAAGCCAAAGGTGCGCTCACCCGCCAGCGTCAAAATGTCATTAAGCGTAACTCGCTGAGGGGTTGTTTCTGCAAAAAAATGGCGTTCCAGTTCAGTTGAGAGTTTTTCCACAGAGTTTGTTTTACCGGAGTGACTACTACCACAATTCAGGTGAACTTCGCTGAATCCAGATAAAAAAAGGGAGGCAATCTGAAAACTTACCTCCCTGAATCAAATTTTAGGTTCCTGCTGTCCAAGAATTGATGTACTCAACCTGCTCAGTGGTCAGGCTATCGAGCGCGATGCCCATAGCTTGTAGCTTAAGGCGGGCAATGTCCTCGTCCACTTCTTTAGGAATAGAGTGAATGCCTGGCTGTAATTGGCCTTTATTCTTCACTAGATACTCACAGGCGAGTGCCTGGTTGGCAAAGCTCATATCCATCACGGCGCTGGGGTGGCCTTCTGCGGCAGCCAGGTTCACCAAACGACCTTCGCCCAGTACCACTACCGATTTACCGTTGCTGAGACGGTATTCTTCGGTAAAGGGACGAACCGTTTTGACTTCGCTAGCCAAGCCTTTTAGCGACTTAAGGTCAATTTCAATGTCGAAGTGGCCGGAGTTGCAAACGATCGCACCATCCTTCATCACTTCAAAATGTTCTTTCCGAATCACGTGCTTGTTACCCGTGACGGTGACAAACAGATCACCTTGGGGAGCCGCAATATCCATGGGCAGTACCCGGAAGCCATCCATCACGGCTTCTAGCGCCTTGATGGGATCAATTTCCGTCACGATGACATTGGCACCCATACCGCGAGCGCGTAGGGCGGTACCTTTGCCACACCAACCGTAGCCAGCCACAACAATCGTTTTGCCGGCCAGCAAAATGTTGGTTGCACGAATAATGCCATCTAGCGTGGATTGACCCGTACCATAGCGGTTGTCGAAGAAATGCTTGGTATCGGCATCGTTCACATTCATGGCGGGGAAGGTGAGCACGCCATCTTTGAGCATGGCCTGCAAGCGCACGATCCCGGTGGTGGTTTCTTCCGTCGTGCCAATCAAGTCAGTGATTTGCTCTTGACGTTCTTGAATGAGCGTTGCAACAACGTCGCTGCCGTCATCAATAATGATGTTGGGACGGTGATCGAGTGCGGTTTGAACGTGGCGATGGTAGGTCTCGTTGTCTTCCCCTTTGATCGCAAAGACTGGAATGCCGTAATCAACAACCAAGCTTGCGGCGACGTCATCCTGGGTGGATAGAGGGTTGCTGGCGATCAGAAGAGCATCGGCTCCTGCGTTTTTAAGGGCGATCGCCAAATGGGCTGTTTCGGTAGTGACGTGACAGCAGGCAACTAGGCGAATGCCAGCCAAAGGCTTTTCGGCCGCAAACCGCTCTTGAATTTGGCGCAATACAGGCATCTCTCGGCCTGCCCATTCAATGCGCTGTTTCCCCAACGGGGCCAGGGATAGGTCCTTAACTTCGTGCTTAGCTTGAGTGATAGTGGTCATGAGAGAATTAAGAAAACTGCTTTTGTAACCCTGTCAACCTACCTAGCATAACAGCATTCATTCGGGAACCTAACTTAATAAATGCACAATGTGGGCATAGGCTTGGCTTTTTCCCACATTCAATCCCGTTAGACCTGATTCATTGGTTTCAATAGAACAACGTCCCCGCGTACTAAGTATGCGAACCCATGCAGGCAAACCTGATCCTACGGCTTTCCTGGAATGTTGAGAGACGTGGCGGGCTGAGCAGACAGATGGGAATTTTGGGTAATGTTTTAGATAGGTGGGTGTTGGTTGGAGAGAGAGAGACGGCTCCACCGCCCTTCTATAACCAACATCCACAAATGGGAAACACAACAGAACTTTGCAATCTACTGCAATCTGATAAGTTTTGCGATCGCAAATTTTCGGGAACCTTAGACGGGAATGCTCGTCTAGCGGGATAACCGAACCGTTAGGTAAGGCTAACAAGGTGTCTGTCATAACTTTTTCTTATGAAGATACCGATTACAATGAAGAACACAGTCCAAGTCAATTGTTCAATTGCATAATTGGACAACCAAGACTGTTTTCAACGCCAACTCTGTCCGGAGTGTTCCTGTTCTGTTTTTGAAGTCTCCTGTTGTCATACCGGATAGACACCAGGCAAGCCCTGGTACCAACAGACGTACACCGGTTCAGAATCAAACTAAAATACGTATGGAATCTAGTAGTAGCAGTCAACTCGACAACCCTCCTGAACGTACCGCCAATCGGTTTGCAGAATTTGTTGGGACGCTGATTGCCCTGATTACCCTCACTATCCCAGTGATTGCGCTCGCTTATTTCTCCTCGTCGAATGCTCAGCTGTTGCCGCCGCCGGGGTATACCGCGCCAATGACTCGTGGACACTAAGTTTTTACCAATCTGATATAACCTTGCCGTTGCAATGGGGAACGATGTCCGTCTTCCCCTAAAATGCTATTGGACGATATGCAGGCGCTAAAGCGTTGCATCCGTTCAGTGTGTTTGGTTTTAGGCGAGCGCCGTTGCCGATTGAAGTACACGAAGTACTAGGGGAATGGGGTTGCCTAATTGGAGTGAAATTTTTGAATTGGTATTTGGAGAAGAACGGTGGACTTATCGCGCATTCCTCCTCAGCCCAAAGCTGGGCTGATCAACGTGTTGATCGAGATTCCTGCAGGTAGCAAGAATAAGTATGAGTTCGATAAGGACTTAGGGGCTTTTGCGTTGGATCGGGTGCTGTATGCTTCGGTTCAATATCCCTTTGATTATGGCTTTGTGCCCAACACGTTAGCTGATGATGGCGATCCCCTGGATGGTTTGGTCATGATGGATCAACCAACTTTCCCTGGATGCGTGATTACAGCTCGCCCGATTGGCATGCTGGAAATGGTGGATGGCGGCGATCGCGACGAAAAGATTTTGTGTGTGCCCGACAAAGACCCCCGCTATGTCAATGTAAAGTCGCTTAGCGATGTTGCTTCGCATCGCCTAGATGAAGTGGCCGAGTTTTTCCGCACCTACAAAAATCTAGAGAAGAAGGTCACTGAAATCCTTGGTTGGAAGGATGTAGACCAAGTGATGCCCTTGGTGGAGAAATGCGTGGCAGCTTACAAGGGTTGAAGCCTTAGCTGATTAGCACATAATTTTGTCTCATCTCAAGAGTGAAGAGCGATCGTCGGTTACCCTAGGGAATAGCGATCGCTCTTTGCTCTTTGCTAATTTCTATTGTTTGTATTGTGAGTGCCAAGGTGGTCTGGATCAGGTGGTTTGGATCAGGTGGTTTGGGTCAAGGGTTGGCATCCAATCAACATGTAAGCGCGATCGCTTGAGTAAGCGATGTGTTGACGAGTTTTTTATCGTTTTTTACACAGTGTATGGCTCCATTGCCCAATCCCCGTCCTAAACATTTATCGCTTGGCCCACTCGAAGCCGAAATTCTCGGCATTTTGTGGGAATTTGGTTCTGCGACCGTCAAGGAAATTCACGACCGCATCTTGGCCGATCCCGATCGAGAGCTAGCCTACGCTTCTGTGACAACGGTTCTGCGGCGGCTAACGGAGAAGGGGTGGCTGAGCTGCGATAAAGAGGATCGGGCCTTTCGGTGGCGACCGCTCATTTCGCAAACTCAGGCGCAAACCCTGCAAGCTCATGAGCATTTGCACAAGTTTTTGGCGGTGGGCAATCCCGATGTGGTGGCTGCCTTTGCGGATGACCTCGATCCGGTCAGTGTGGAGCAATTGGATGCGATCGCCCAGCAGTTGCGAGCGGCCCGGCAACGCCGGAAGGAGGGCGAATGCACCTGATGTTGCTTCTGCTGGGAGTGGCGATTGCCTGTGGAATTCGGCTTGGGTGGCGATCCCAATCTGAGCGCTGTTGCGAAACTACAGTTTTAATTCAGTTTCTCCTGCCTCCGGGGTTGGTGGGGGCAACCTGTCTGGCGGTATTAGGGATGGGTACCCACGGCAAAATGCTAGGGCATTCGGTGGGGTGGTTTGGATTTGGGTTGGCGGCTATGGGCATGGCGATCGCGGTTGGCCTATTGCTGTGGCAGTACTGGTTGGGTTGGCGATCTGTTCAGCAACTCCGTCAGTTCCCTTACCAACTGATTGATATTGCCCATGGCTATGTGATTCCCCATGCCTTGCCCTATGCGGCTCAAATAGGATTTTGGCGATCGCACCTAGTTGTTAGCCAGGGGTTGATTGCTCGCTTAAGCCGAGACCAACTCCAGGCGGTGCTGACGCATGAGCGAGCTCACCAGCAGTTTCACGATACGTTTTGGTTCTTTTGGCTGGGCTGGATTCGTCGTCTTACGGTTTGGTTACCCCATACGCATCATCTATGGCAAGAGCTACTGCTGCTGCGAGAGCTACGAGCGGATGCTTGGGCTGCGCAACAGGTCGATCCCCTGCTATTGGCCGAAACCCTACTGCAAGTGGTGCAATCTTCTCAGGCCGTTGAACCAGACTGGAGTGCTGCATTCGGCACCTATGAGTCCGCTCAGTGGCTGCAGCGGCGGATTGATGCCTTAATTTCTCCTGCGCCCGTTCCTATGACCGAGCCTCGTCCAATCTGGCTTTGGGTATTTAACTGCATGACCTTGCTGCCATTGGCGACCCTGTGGTTTCACCACTAAGGCGGGTTCGCGATCGCGACAGGAAGGACTTAGCCAACGGGACGGTTGAGCGCTGGCGCTGGCGTGGGGACTGGTTTTCTGGGGATTTGTTGGTACACCACAAATCCCAGTACAACGGTAGAGAGTAGAGCGATCGTCGCCCACCCGATCTGTGTTTTTTGCTGATTAGATAATTGTGTTGAGTGAGCCGTCATGGCAGCACCAAGCTCTTGGGGGAGCAGGCTCAGCGTTTTTAACCAGGGTTGCCACTCAACTTGGCGTTGCCATTGTAGCGATCGCAAAAAATTTACCTTAGCCCAACTGGGATGGCGCTGGTAAATTTGGGCCTCGTATAGGTAGTGAGCGGCAAGTTGGAGGCGGTAGGGATGACATTGCCCCCACCGTAGAGCCAAGTTCTGATAGTGCTCTTGTAAGATAGGCTGGTGCTCAGCGTTTTGCGGAACTTGCCGAATCAATCGCTCGGTCTCGGTCTGGGAAAACTGCGCCAACGGAATGGTGTGTAAAGCCACATGTTCGCCATCGTTGCTAGGCGCAGCGATCGCCTGACGAGCACTCAACACCAAAATCGCCGTTTTTTGAAGCGTCAAAGCTTCGAGCGATCGCAAAAATACATCTGGATAGTTCAGGTGTTGCAAAGCCTGATCAACATCATCGAGGCAAAGAATTGGCTTTTTGCCAGCTTGGTTGATGTTGGCGAGTAGGGTTTGCAAGTTGTGGAAGCTACAGGTTGATGATGGATCTGGGTGCTCGACCTCGGCATGAGCTTGAAGCTTGATCTGGTGAGCGATCGCCCCGTAGAGTTCCTCTAGGTGTCGCTTGTGACTGGCGGCTAACGGCACGTAGCAGGGAATGTAGCGTTGGCTGGGCTGCTGCTGTTGTTGAACTCGCTGCACAATATGCTGCAAAAACCATGATTTTCCTATTTTCCGATCGCCTACGATCGCAACCATGTGGCCTTTGGCAATCTCTTGGGCAAAGGTTGTTAGCTCTTGCGATCGCCCAATAAATGCCTGGGGACTGGGCAAGACTTCGGCCACAACAAACGGATTAGAAAAACGTGGGACAGCCACGGGCTTAGCACTCGCAAGTGACGATGTATGTCCACGTTATAGCAATTGACTTGGCCGACAAGCCAAATAAACATCATGAAGGTTTGTACGTGTTTAACCATTCCTTGTCCAGCACCCCATGTTTCGCCCCCTGGATGCAGAACCACCTTGGGCCAAAAATAAGTTTGCGCTCTCTTGGCTACCCCCAATAGCCAAAAGAGCGCAAAGAGTTGTGATGAATCTTTCAGGACTTACGCAGCTGAACGGTTTTTCGGATGACGTGCTTCAGTCCTATCTTTTTGGGTCTAATTCAAACGAATGGGCAAATTAGCCAAAACTAAGACAAGGTTAGTTCTGGCTAAGCCAACGTAGACTTCAGGCACAGTGCGAGCGCGAGAAACGCCCGAACCGAAACTGGCGTTAAGACACTTGTGCCGTTTCAAGCGATCGCCGAGTGGACTTGGCGGCAGGCTTTGCTGGGGTTTGCATCAAAAACACCAGCAGCGGATTGCTTTGCAGTTCTCGCCGGAACTGACGACGCAGTTCTGACTCAAGATGGGCTTGCAGTCTGGCCCAGTCAACATCAATATCGTTGCCTTCCAGGTTGTAGGTAAACTCTTTCCAGCGATCGCTCAAGTTCACTTCCAACGTCCTCAACACAGAAGCGTCTAAACGAGACTTTTCAACCGAGGTCACAACGCCCCGTAGATGTACCGCAGGCTGGGTCAGCAGTTCACCATTCCAGCCAATGGTGGCAGCGATGGTGATCACCCCATCGCCAGCCAATTGCTGACGCTCCTTCAACACCCGCTCATGAACCACACCAGAGCGAGATGCATCTACCAACTCGATTCCAGAAGGCACTTTTCCAGCCTTGGCCATGTGATCAGCCGACAGCTCAACAACATCACCATTGTCAATAATGACCATGTTTTCAGCAGGAATACCCATGCTTTGGGCTGTTTGCGAATGCTTGATCAGCATGCGATGCTCACCGTGTACCGGCAAAAAGAACTTGGGCCTGGTAAGGGCCAGCATCAGCTTTTGGTCTTCTTGAGCACCGTGACCCGAAACGTGAATGCCTTTCTCACGGCCGTAAATGACCTTGGCTCCACGAATCATGAGCTGGTCAATCGTATTCACAACGGCAATTGTATTGCCGGGAATGGGGTTGGCGGAAAATACCACGGTATCGCCTTCCCGAATTTGAATTTGCTTGTGTTCGCCTCGCGCAATGCGGGTTAGAGCCGCCATTGGCTCACCTTGAGAGCCGGTGGTCAGCACCAACACTTTGCTATCCGGCAGTTTGTTCACCATGTTGAGCGGAACAAACAGGTCGTCATCACATTTGATGTAGCCCAAATTGCGGGCATGGGCGATCACGTTCAGCATGGATCGGCCAACGACCGATACAACTCGTCCGTGCTTTTTGGCCAATTCCAAAATCATGTTGACGCGATGCACTGAGGAGGCAAAGGTTGTGACCAAGAGTCGGCCTGCCGCTTCCGCAAACGTGCGATCGAGATTGGGGAAAACGGCTCGCTCTGAAGGGGTGTATCCAGGGACTTCTGAGTTGGTGGAATCGCTGATTAGGCACAGCACTCCACGTTCGCCATGCTCAGCCAACCGCTGAACATCAAAGGTTTCCCCATCCACAGGGGTATGGTCAAATTTAAAGTCGCCGGTATGGATAACCAGACCCACTGGAGTGTGGATAGCAACGCTAAAGCTATCGGCCATGGAGTGGGTGTTGCGAATGTACTCCACTAGAAAATATTTACCAATGCGTACAACGTCGCGGGGTCGTACGGTTCTTAGCTCTGTGCGATCGGCAACGCCTGCTTCTTCCAGTTTGTCTTGCAGTAGCGCCATGGCAAGCCGTGGTCCGTAAATTACAGGAACATCGAACTGCTTGAGGTGGAAGGGGATGCCGCCAATATGATCCTCGTGGCCATGAGTCACAATCATGCCTTTGATTTTGTGGCGGTTCTCACGCAGATAGGTTGTATCTGGTAGGACGATGTTGACACCATGCATGCCATCGGTGGGAAAAGCCAACCCTGCATCCAGCAAAATAATTTCGTCTTCATATTCAAAGACGCAGGTGTTTTTGCCGATTTCGTGCAGGCCACCTAGGGGAATGATGCGAAGAGGTTGATTGGTTTTTGATTGAGTCATGTAGCTCCTTGAACTAGGGGTTTAGTGAGTATTTGAAATAGAATGAGAGCTTTGAAATCGATAGGTTTAGGGCTCTAGATTCTGGAAATCAAGCTTTTGATTAAGCGTGCTTTTTGACGGTTTGATCCAGAGGGCGATCGCTCAAAAAGTACAAATGTTCCGTGATATTGGAACAGAAAAGCAAGTGGTTATGAAAGATATTCAGTTGTTGGAAAACTTGATAGTTGGCTTGCCCTCACTCAAGCGGTTAGTGAGACACAAGGTTTAATTCTTGAATGAGGGGCTTAAGCACCTGAGCAATGCTGTCCAGATTATCCTCTAGGGGCAAACGGGTTTTTCCGACAGACCATCCCTGGATATTGAGCGCAACCTTGACCGGGATGGGATTGGTAGTGATGAACAGTGAGCGGAAGAGCGGAAAGAGCTTGAGATGCATATCGAGCGCTACTTGATTCTGCCCTTGCTCGAATGCTTGAATCAAGTGCTGAAGTTCGCGACCAACGAGGTGACTGGCAACGCTGATAACGCCCTGCCCACCAGCTGCCAGGGTGGGCAACGTTAATGAATCATCTCCAGAATAGATAAAAAACTCTCGAGGAACCAGTCGTCTAATTTGGCTGACTTGGTCTAAGTTACCACTGGCTTCTTTAATTGCAACGATGTTGGAAACATCAGCAAGGCGAGCAACGGTTTCTGGGGAAAGGTTTTGGCCAGTGCGCCCAGGTATATTATACAACACCATAGGCAAGTCTGGCACGGCTTCGGCAATTGCCCGAAAGTGTTGATATAAACCCGCTTGCGGCGGCTTGTTATAGTACGGCACCACCTGCAAGGAACCGTCTAAGCCTAACTTATCTGCCTTTTGCGTTGCGGCGATCGCCTCTTGGGTAGAGTTGGAACCCGTTCCGGCTATGACCTTTGCCTTACCCGCTACCGCCTGCTTCACCACCCGAAACAGTTCGTACTCTTCGGTCCAAGTGAGGGTGGGTGATTCGCCTGTAGTCCCACAGACCACTAATGTATCGGAGCCGTTATTGGCCAAATATACGGCTAGTTCTTCGGCAACCTCGTAATTGAGGCTGCCATCGTCCTTAAACGGCGTGATCATCGCAGTTAGGACTCGTCCAAAATTACTCACGCTTAACGTTAGCTCCTCATTTGTGATAGATGTTTTGGTGCTCGAAGGGGGATGTTGCTATCCCAGGGAAATGGTTCAAAAAAATCTCAAGCCTGGGCATGTGCCCGTACTGACTGGGCCGCCCAATTAGGAATGGCTGACTGCTGCCGATGGAACTGTTGTTGGCTTGAGCCAATTATTGTTGATGAGTAATTCGGCAATTTGCACCGCGTTGAGTGCGGCACCTTTGCGAACCTGATCGCCACACAGCCACAGCTCTAGTCCGCTGGGGTGAGACAAGTCTTGCCGGATGCGACCTACGAGCACTTCATCTTTTCCTGTGGCATCTATCGGCATGGGAAAGTAGTTGCGCTCCCAATCTTCAACCAGTTTGACTCCGGGGGCATGGCTGAGCACGTCTCGTGCGGTTTCTAGGCTAAAGGGTTGAGCAAATTCGAGATTGATTGCTTCGGAATGAGCGCGAAGCACTGGAACGCGAACGCAGGTGGCGGAAACCCGCAAATCAGGTACCTCAAAGATTTTCCGCGTCTCGTTGACCATTTTCATCTCTTCTTCGCAGTAGCCTTGCTCGTTGATAGGGGTGTTGTGCGGGAAGAGGTTGAATGCGAGGGGATAGGGGAAAGATTCGGTGGGAGGTTGCTCACCATTGAGAATGGCGATCGCCTGGGCCTTTACTTCTTCCATGGCCCGGGCTCCAGCACCGCTTGCCGACTGGTAGGTGGAGGCAACGATGCGCTGAATGGGCTGAACCTGATGGAGCGGATAAATTGCCACTGTCATCAGAATGGTGGTGCAGTTGGGATTGGCAATGATGCCTTGATGGGCCGCAGCTGCCTTGGGATTTACCTCAGGCACGACGAGCGGAACATTAGGCTGCATGCGAAAGGCGCTGGAGTTGTCGATCATCACTGCGCCTGCTTTCACAATCGCATCGGCCCAAGCTTTGGATGTGGAGCCACCCGCCGATGCCAATACAATGTCTACTCCGTCAAAAGCGCGATCGCTGACCGCTTCAACAAGAATTTCCTTTCCTTTAAAGAGCAAAGGCTGCCCTGCCGAGCGTGGTGATGCTAGCAAAGTCAGCTTTGACAATGGAAATTGACGCTCTTCAAGTAGCTGCAACAGTTCAGTACCAACTGCACCCGTCGCCCCCAAAATCGCAACGTGATAAGACTGCGACAATCCGATTTCCTCCCAAAACACGAACTAAATTAAAGGTTTATTTCTATTGCTTCCCAAAAACTGGCGACGATGTGGCATGAGGCATGCATCAGCCGTAACTACGCTCCCCGTATCCCCATGGTCAATTGCTTCTGATGTTATATCTTGCGTGTGACAAGCAGCTTCAATAAAAGTAAGAGAACTTAAAAAGGAACTTATATCAATTAGAAATCATTAATAGAGAGATAACTGTAGGGGTCTGTAAAAATTAACCTACCTTCGTGCTCGATGGTCGCTCTGTAGACTCTGCACTGAAGCAGCGATGGTGACCGACAAAGCGAAGCACGATTGAATCGATACCAACTTTTCGATATCTCGCATTGACGCCAGTTGTCAGATCCTGAGACTTAGATTTTGCCCCTACCTCTTCATGAGAGTCTTACAGCCGTCCTTGATCCTTTGGCGATCGCACCATGCACCAAGAAGGATGTTCACCATCATAGCGGAGTTTTTCAGGTGTTTCGCAAGATCTGTATAGCGGAGTTTTTCAGGTGTTTCGCAAGATCTGTTTGCATGATCTATAACGTGAATCTGTGAGGGATTGTTGCGCTCGGTCGTCTTTTGAGGTCGCACCCCTGATTGCATAGATAGGGCGATCGCACATGCAATGCCCTTTTAAGTAGGATGACTGACTTTGCGATTCGCTAAATTAGCGGCTCATGAGGAGTCACAAAACGTGTCGGCGAGGTTGTCGCCCTTCACGGCTACGCTGGCAGGAGGGCGATCGCTCGATCTTTATTCGAATCTCTTGGCTTGGACTCAGCCAAAAAATCCTGAAATAATCCGAGAGATTTGCGCTTGCCTTTTACCCCCTGGCGACAGGATCAGCTAACATAGCTAATTGCGATGTTACCGAACAATCGGTAGCAAACATTGATGTGCAATGAGAAAACCATGAAAGTTACCCAGGAAAAGCTGCCCGCCAGTCGTGTCGGTTTAGAGATTGAGATTACACCCGAAATGACAAAACAGGCCTATGAAAAGGCTCTGCAAAAGTTCACTCGGAGCGCAAATATTCCTGGGTTCCGCAAGGGCAAGGTGCCTCGCCAAGTGCTCGTGAGCCAGTTTGGTCAAGGTCTTAAGGCTTCGGCGATTGAAGAGCTAATTGATGACAGTCTCAAAGAAGCTATCAAGCAAGAAAAAATTGATGCGCTAGGCAACTTTGAGCTACGCACATCCTATGAGGAGCTATTTCAAAACTATGAGCCTGGCTCACCGTTGACCTTCTCTGCAGTCGTGGATGTGCCGCCAACGGCCACCCTCTCGCAATATCAGGGGTTGAGCGTTAAGGCAGAAGAGATCGTCTATGAACCATCCAAGGTGGACGAGTTTTTGGATGGATATCGCGATCGCCTTGCAGCTCAAGTGCCCGTTGAAGGCCGCCCTGCTCAGGAAAAAGATTTGGCCGTGGTGGACTTTAAAGGTCGTTTGGCCGAAGCTGCCGAAGGCGAAGATGAGCCGGCTGAAATTCCTGGTGGTAGCGCCGAAAACTTTGAAATTGAGCTAATTGAAGGCAAGTTTATTCCTGGCTTTATTTCCGGCATCATCGGCATGAACGTGGGGGAAACCAAGGAAGTGGAAGCCACGTTCCCTGATCCCTACCCGCAAGAGGACTTGGCAGGCAAGAAGTCCATCTTCACGATCACCCTGAAAGAACTGAAGGAAAAGGAATTGCCTGAGGTTGATGATGATTTCGCTCAAGAGATTAGCGATTTTGAGACCCTGGCCGAACTACGCGAATCGTTGGAGAAGCGCTTTAGTGACGAAGCTTCTGATAAGACCAAAACCAACAAGCAAGAAGCGTTATTGGCAGAACTGGTGAAGTATCTAGAAGTCGATCTGCCTGAAACGCTGGTTCGCCGCGAAACGGACTACATGATCACCCAAACGGCCATGCAGTTCAGCAACCAAGGGATGGATGTGAAACAGCTATTCACGCCTGAGGTGGTGAATTCTCTGCGCGATCGCAGCCGTCCCGAGGCGGTCACTCGCATTCAGCGCACGATGGCTCTGGGCGAAATTGCCAGACTTGAGTCGATTAGTGTGGATGAGGCCGCCATCGAAGCCCGCATGGCCGAGATCCTGGAAGACTTTAAAGATGAGCCTAATTTGGATCGCGATCGCCTGAAGGAAGTCGTTTCTGAAGAGCTACTCAAGGAAAAAATCTTTGAATGGCTGGAAGCCAACAACACGGTAGAACTGGTGCCTGAAGGCTCCCTCACCGTGACTGAGTCGCCCGAAGCAGACGCAGAAGAGGCAGACGCAGAAACAGAAGCAGACGCAGAAATAGAAGCAGCAGACGCAGAAACAGAAGACGCTGAGCCCAAAAAAGCGAAAGCTTCCAAAGCCAAGGCAGCTAAGTCGCCTGAGCCAGCCGCCGAAGAAGCCACTCCAGAAGCAGCCCCTGCTGAAGACGCAGAAGACACGGCTGCAAAAAGTAAAACCTCAACAACTCGTAAAAAAACGGCCAAAAGTAAAACGAGCAAAGCAGACGAATAGCTAAATCAAGATTTAGTCGGTCTTTAAAACTGGCTAAATCTTTGGTTTTTGCGTCATTCGGTAAACTCTCCCACCAGTCTTAGAGGAGTTAAGGCATAATGTCGGATAGATTGCAGCTTCATCGCCGCATCTTTCCTTGTTGATACGCTTCAGTCGTCATTCGCTGACCATTATGGTGTTTTCACAATCTTTCAACGCATCCACGAACAGCAAGTATCAGCCCAGCCTGGACTCTGTATCGGCATATCCCGAAATTCGCAACGCCATTCCGATGGTGGTTGAGCAGTCGGGCCGTGGAGAGCGCGCCTTTGACATCTACTCTCGCCTCCTGCGAGAGCGCATCATCTTCTTGGGTACAGGCATTGATGATGCCGTTGCAGACTCCATAGTGGCCCAGCTCCTCTTTCTGGACGCAGAAGAGCCCGAAAAGGACATTCAAATCTACATCAACTCTCCCGGTGGCTCGGTCACAGCTGGCATGGCGATTTACGATACCATCCAGCAGATTCGTCCAGACGTTGTCACCATCTGCTTTGGCTTGGCAGCCAGTATGGGCGCATTTTTGTTGGCTAGTGGCACAAAAGGAAAGCGGCTATCACTGCCCAGCTCTCGCATCATGATTCATCAGCCTCTTGGTGGTGCGCAAGGGCAAGCCGTAGATATTGAGATCCAAGCCAAAGAAATTTTGTATCATAAACGCACTCTCAACTCTCTCTTGGCTCACCATACGGGTCAGCCAATTGAAAGAATCGAAACGGACACTGAGAGAGACTTCTTTATGTCCGCTGAAGAGGCTGTAAGCTACGGGTTGATTGATCAGGTCGTTGCCCGATCGAATCTGCCTAGCGCGCAAACAAACGTCACTGTAAGCAATTGAGAGACGACTATGTCGAAGTATGACTCTCACTCTCATCTCAAATGTTCGTTTTGCGGTAAGTCGCAAGAGCAGGTTCGCAAATTAATTGCTGGGCCCGGTGTCTACATCTGTGATGAGTGCGTCGATTTATGTAACGAGATTTTGGACGAGGAGTTGTTTGATTCTGGGGCCGCTGTGCCCCAGTCAACAACCCGCCGCGAGCCACAAGCCGAGAAACGGCCTGCCCGCACCAATCGACTCTCACTCAACCAAATTCCAAAGCCCCGCGAGATCAAGAAGCATTTGGATGACCATGTCATTGGTCAGGATGAGGCGAAGAAAATTCTTTCGGTGGCGGTGTACAACCATTACAAGCGGCTTGCCTTTGCTCAGAACAAGAGCAATGGGAAGAACGACGATCCGGTTGAACTGCAAAAGTCCAACATTTTGCTGATTGGCCCAACGGGGTGTGGCAAAACGCTGCTGGCCCAAACCCTCGCTGAAATGCTGGATGTTCCGTTTGCTGTGGCCGATGCTACAACGCTGACGGAAGCAGGATATGTGGGCGAGGATGTAGAAAACATCTTGCTGCGACTGCTTCAGGTCGCTGATTTGGATGTAGAAGAAGCGCAGCGTGGCATTATCTATATCGATGAAATTGATAAGGTTGCCCGCAAGAGCGAAAATCCCTCGATTACTCGCGATGTGTCGGGTGAGGGTGTGCAGCAGGCTTTGCTGAAGATGCTGGAGGGCACGGTTGCAAATGTGCCACCTCAGGGTGGGCGGAAGCATCCGTATCAAGACTGTATTCAAATCGACACCAGCAATATCCTGTTTATTTGCGGTGGTGCGTTTGTTGGCCTCGAAAAAATTGTCGAGCAGCGCACTGGCAAGAAGAGTATGGGCTTTATCCAACCGGGTGAAGGCCAAACCAAGGAGAAGCGATCGGCTGAGGTGCTGAAGCATTTGGAGCCGGATGACTTGGTGAAATTTGGCATGATTCCCGAATTTATTGGTCGAGTGCCTGTGCTGGCGGCCGTTGATCCGTTGGATGAAAATACGTTGGCTGCGATTTTGACCGAGCCGCGCAATGCGCTGGTGAAGCAATATCAAAAGCTCATGAAGATGGACAATGTGCAGCTTGAGTTTAAGCAGGACGCGGTACGGGCGATCGCGCAAGAGGCCTATCGGCGCAAGACGGGTGCCCGGGCGCTACGCAGCATTGTAGAAGAGCTGATGCTGGAAGTCATGTATGAGCTGCCGTCGCGCAAGGATGTAACGCGCTGTTCGATTACCCGTGAAATGGTTGAGAAGCGCTCAACTGCCGAGTTGCTGCTGCATCCATCCTCCATTCCGAAGCCAGAATCGGCATAGGGTTTTAACGTTTGCTTGAGAAGCGCTCTGTTCTGCAGGGCGCTCTTGTATTTTGGTAAGCAAGTGTTTGTTTTGGGTTTGTCATGCCGTTTGTTTCGATTCGAGGGGTTGATCATTACTATGAGTGGATCAGCACTTCCCCTATTACAGAACCGTTTGTTCCCTCGAAGCCAGTGATGGTGTTCGTTCACGGATGGGGCGGCTCCGATCGCTATTGGGAATCGACTGCTCATGCGTTAGTGGATGAGTTTGATTGTTTGCTCTACGATATGCGTGGGTTTGGGCGATCGCGCTTGCCCAATCCGATTTCGCCTGAGGTGAGTGCGATTGGGTATGAGTTAGTTACCTATGCCGATGACTTGGCGCTACTGTTGGATGCCTTAAGCATTCAGCGCATTTATATTAACGGGCACTCAACGGGAGCCTCGATTGTGGCGTTGTTTTTGAATCGATATGGCGATCGCGTTGAGCGGGCTATCCTCACCTGTAACGGCATTTTTGAGTACGACAAAAACGCCTTTGAAGCCTTCTATAAATTTGGTCGATACGTGGTGATGTTTCGCCCCCCGTGGCTGGCCAAAATTCCCTTTATCGACCGCATATTTATGGCGCGGTTTTTGCACCGACCCATTGCGGCCAAGGATCGGCGTGAGTTTTTAGAAGACTTTTTGCTTGCTGATTTTGATGCGGCGTTGGGCACGATTTTTACGGCAGTTAGCAAAGAAGCTGTGGAATTCATGCCGAAGGAATTTGCTCAGCTCACGGTTCCCACGCTGTTGATTTCGGGCGAGTACGATCAAATCATTCCAGCTGATATGGGGCAAAAAGCAGCGGCGCTCAATTCTCAAACTATTGAATACCACGTCATTCCTGGTACGTCCCACTTTCCCATGCTGGAAGATGCCTCAGCTTACTTAAAGCTGGTACGGCAGTTTTTGGGATTGGCACCTGCCACAGTGGCATCTGGCAACTCAGTCTAAAACCAGCGGAGATAGCGCTGCGTTTCCCACTCAGAGATGGTGTTGCAATAGGCCAACCATTCCTGAATTTTGCAATCCACATAGGTTTGGAACATGAGTGGCCCCATGACTTCGTAGCTGAGGGGATCGGTGGCAAATGCTTCGATCGCCTCTCCTAACGTGCGTGGCAGAGTTTGCATGCCGCGCTGCTGAAGCTGGACGGGAGAGAAGGTCGTAATATTTTCGACCTCGGGTTCTCCAGGGTCGAGTCCATCGCGAATCCCCTCAAGGCCGGCGGCCAGCAGCATCGCCGCACCTAAGTAGGGGTTGCAAACGCCATCTGCGGCTCGATATTCGACCCGGCCGCCCCCCATGGGAATACGCAGTAGCGCCGTGCGGTTGTTGCCACCGTAAGAGGTGTGAATCGGCACGCCGCTAAAGTTTTGCATGCTGCTGGGGGTAACAAGGCGCTTGTAGCTGTTGACGGTAGGAGCTAGAACTGCACAAATTGCTGGAGCATGTTTGAGAATGCCCGCAATAAACTGGTAGCCCAGCTTGGATAAGCCACACTTGTGTGGATCTTCGCGGGTTAGAAAAAGGTTGCCACCGCCTTCGGTTGAGGCTAGCGATAGGTTGAAGTGAGCACCATTGCCTGCTGTGTCGGCAAATGGCTTGGGCATAAATGAAGCAAAGTAGCCATGGTTTTTCAGCACTTCGTTGACCATGAGGCGAAAAAACGTGAGGCGATCGCTCATTTTCACGGCGTCGGTATAGTTAAAGTTAATCTCGAACTGACCATTGGCGGCTTCGTGCTCTAGAGAGTACACATCCCAGTCCAAGTCGTTGATGGCTTCGGTGAGTTCGCTGAGCCAGGTGATGTTGTCGAGGGTGCTGCGCAGGTCGTAGCGGGCTTTGGACAATGTATCGCGGTCGCCCACAGGCTTGATCTCCCCGGATTCTGTAGGTTGAAGCACCATGAACTCGGCTTCCACGCCCAGCTTGAGTACGTAGCCCAAGCCTGCGGCTTGCCCCATCACCCGCTTTAGAATGCTGCGACTGCATGCCTCAAAGGCTTCGCCCTTGTAATACAAATCGCTTGAAAACCATACCAGCTCACGGTTCCACGGGGTCAATACATTGCTGGTGGGATCGGGAACCGCCACCAACTCTTCATCCTGAATTCCCTGTGGTACGCCCTCCATGGCTGAGCCAACAAACAGCTCGGCACCCCGCATCATTTGTTCAAAATGATTGATCGGAACCACTTTGCCCTTGGGAATGCCATGTACATCCACAACACTGGCGATCGCATACTTGACGCCTCGCTGCTTAAGCGAGTTCTTAAGCGACACCAATTCGGGAGCCGAAAAATCATCCATTCCGAAGGACATAGCCAACCTTGCAAGTAAGCGGGACAAGGGTTTAGCGTATCACAGCAGAAGGGGACAGCGGAGGCGGATTGAAGAGTGCTTGATGGGATGCCAATGCACTTAGAGCCCGCAGTCCTTGAGGCGCTGCATGAGGTTGGCTAGCATATTCATGTCGGCTCCACCGTAGGAGCGATCGCCCGAAATGCCCGCCCCAGCCATAAACGATCCCATGGATGATAGCCGCCAATACCATAAAGCTGGCAAATGGCCAATTTGGTTTGGCAAATGAAAGTCGAGCTGCTTGTACTCGCGAAACATGGGATAGACGCCGCCCAGCTTAAACATCCATTTGACAAGAAGCGCAAACTCGACAGCTCGTTTGTTACCGCGCAGACTGGCGTTAAGCGTGTTGTAGATGCGGGCCTGGGCACTAAAGCCAAAATAGCCGTTGCTGTGGGATGACCACAGTTTATCGATGGTGTGAAGATCGACGCAGGGCAGAGCTAACAGTGATTCAGGACTAAGCCAATCTTCTTGTTCCCGTCGGGTGGCTTGCAGCATCACGCGCAACGTTTCACTATCTGCCTCGCGCCAGCGACCCTCTTGTAGCAGATCTCGCAAAATACTGTAGTCCACGTTGACGGTGGAAACCAGATCATCAGAACGGGAGGCTTCGGTGCTACTTTCGGGGGCGGGGGCCGATTCTGCCGAGGGGGCGTCTGGGGTGGTTGCTGCTTCGGGTTCTGCTGGTGGGGTGGGTGGATTGACGGGTGCTTCGTAGGCAAGGGCCGTGTTTGCCTCGATTTGCATCACGTCTTCGGATTTGATTTCTAGCGTTTGGGCCAGAGCAATGATGCGATCGCGCTCTTGAATCGGTAGGGGATAGTGAGTGCGGGCGGCTTCGCTGTAGGCTCGCTCAAACTCATGCAGACGTATGGTGTATTGTTCTCGCTCTGCCTTGACCTCGCCCTCCAAAACGTACTCAATTTGGCGAACGTCCTGTTCTTTGAGGCCGGCGGCTTGCCATGCCTGGTCAAGGCGTTGGCGCGTGGCATCACTCAGGGGAAATTCCTTGGCGATCGCAGCTGCGAACTCGTGCTGATAGTGATCCAATCGCTTGTGGGAGTGTTGGCGCTGGGCCTCAGCCTGTGCTGCAAGCTGTCGCTGAATTGGCAACACATCCTCATCACTCAGCTGCAAATTTTCTTGAATGCGCTTCAAATTTTGCTGGCTGGCTTCACTCAATGGGTACTCCTCTTGAATGCTACGGGCATATTCCTGGCGATACCGTTCCAGGTTGGCATGTTTGCGATGAACGGTGTCTCTCTGGGCGATCGCCTGCTGTTCGATTTGGATAATATCGTTATCGTTTAGTTCTAGATTGGCCTGGAGTTGGTGTAGATGATCACGCGTAGGTTTGTCGAGAATTGGCGAATGGGCAATCGCTTCCAAAAAACCGGTGCGGTATTGCTCTAGCTTGCGGCGATACTGAGCATGCTGTGCTTCAATTTCGCGAAACACGGCTTGGCGAATCGCCTCAGCATCCGTCGGCTGAATTCCCAAAGAATGCTGTCGTTTTTCAAACTGTAGTAGCGTCTCTGGGGCTGGTGGATATTGGGTTTGAACTTCTGCTAGCCATTCCTTCTCAAGCTGGCGCAAATTGGCACGATACTGCTCTCGCCGTTGCTGATCGGCGGCGATTAGACGCGCTTCAATGTCTGCCACATCCGGATCGGTCAACTGCAGCGATCGCTGCAAAGCCGCCAGCGTTTGCCGCACCGTGTTGCTAACGGGATAGGATTGAGCGATCGCCTCCCGAAAAGCTGCCGTGTACTGCTGAACATGCTGTTGATGCGTTTCTGCTTGCTCCACATAGGGCCGCATCACTGCCTGCTGAATGGGCTCTAGCTCTGCATCCGTGAGCTCCAGCAGCGCTTGCAAATCCTTTAGTTCATCCACTAACGTTTGACTCAGGGGATAGCTGAGTTCCAAGGCCGCCGTGAGAGCTTTGCGATAGCGCAGCAGGTTATCAGCATGTTCGCGATAAGGCCGCAGGACTTCATTTTCAATGGACAATGCCTGGGCTGTTGGCAGATCTAGCTTCACCCGCTGTCGATCTAAAATGACCCGAGCCACTGGCGAAATGCGCCCATCGCTCATGTAGTGCTCGACCTGCTCGCGGTAGCGCCGCCCCGGATCGATGAGGGGAACTCGCGCCAAGTTAATTTCGCAATCCTCGTCACGAACGGCGATTAACTCTGGGTGCGCTGTGGGAATTTCGGCCTGCACATGTCGTCGGGCATAGTCGTGCAGCTCTCGAACCGAAACTTCGGCATCTCCATTTTGGTCGGCTGCTCCAGAGGTAATGCCCTCAATTAAATAGTGGGTATAGGGAGACAGATCGGAGTTGGTGGCGGTGGAAAGAGAGCCCTCACCCAGCAAAATGACGCGACCTTGCAGCCCCAACTGTTGCTTGAGGGTGGTGACAAATCCATAATCCTGCGCCACTGATTCTGATGATGCAGACCCGCTAGAGATGGGCTGTGCCCCACCGGATGATGCAGCAAGCTGGGGCAACGGCACAACTGGGTTGGGCATGGAGGGCACAATCTGGTGAGTGCCATTGCTGGGGGTGAGACGATCGCCCCGATGAATGCCATTGCCATCCTGAGTAAGGTTGCCGTTGGGTTGGTGGAATTGCGCTGTCGGTACCTGGCTGGAATCTTGGTTATGGGAGAAACCGCAGTCCAAAATGATGACCTGCTGCTGGGACGATCGCCCTCCAATCAAGGCTTGTACCGAGCTGGCAGGAACTGCTGTTGAGCGCACCAGTTGGCCCTCTGCCGTTGTGCGGGTGGAGTGAGTGGTGAAATAGGGTCGGCCGACTTCATCTTGCACCCCCCGACCGGAGTAAAACAGTACGGCCAAATCTTGAGGGTGACACTTGCGGAAAAACTCTTCGATTGCTTCTTCCATCGCCATGCGATCGGGGTCAAAAACAGGCATGACTTCCGCAAACCCGCCCATGTCGGGATGCGTCAAAATCTTCTCCATCGCTTTGACATCGCTGAGTGCGGTTGGAGAAGCTGCGATCGCATCGTGATGTTGATAATTGCTGACCCCGATCAGCAGGGCATATTTAGCCATTGGCAATGGTAGAGCCTGATTCAACCTAGATGATCGCTCGTTGCTCCGTTAGCCCAAACGGGCGATCATTTGGCTTTTTGGAAATACGAAACCTGATTCGAAACCCTAAACCGATGGATACAAACCCCAATGTCTTTAATTTAATACGGCTTTTCTTGGATTGATACCGTATTGCAAAACCAGGTGGGTTTCATCAACCATCCACACCGGTGAAACCTAACAAAACCCAACCCAAAAACGCCTCTTGAGCATGAGGCTTGGCTGGAGATGAATATGTCATGATGCAAAGTACTAAAACGCCACAATGTCTTGCACAAACGTCATTTGGCTGCAATCTTCTTAGGGGATGATGAACGCTGCGAATCCTTGTGAAAGATTAGAAACGAAGTCACCCTGAGTTGGGTGGAACGGATGAACGAGCTGACCTTATCGCTTTAGAGTAAAGGCCTCAAAGCAAAGGCTTTAGGGCAAAGGACTCAGGAGCAAAAGACTTCAGAGACAAATTCTAGTCCTTGGGTGGCCACAACGAGAGCAAGGGATGTCCATCCAACCCGACCGGAGGCAGCTCATGCTAAAGAATTTTGGGCATTTCTCTCAATGTTGGTCATTTCGCTTATTTTCTAATCAATGCAATTCATTTTTTAAGATCTCTCGATATCGCAATGCAACCGACTGCACTTCAACAATTTGGTGATTTACTGGGCAGGGCATTTGCCCTACAGCCAACCGCGTTTCAATACGTTGCGATCGTGCAACATGGTGTGTGGTTTGCCCTGCTGGTGGTGCTGTTGGCGGGTTTATCGCTCAGTATTGCCCAAAGCATCATTTTGTTTATCAACCATGTCAAACCGATCCGCTTCGTATTCAGCCTGTTGATTAATGCGGTGCTGTTTGTTGCAGGTTTCATTTTTTTGGTGCTGAGTACCTGGCTTATTGGGTTGCTGCCGTGGTCGGTGGGGGTGCGGTTACCTGAATTGTTAGCTGTGCTGGGTTTGAGCTATGCTCCGCTGCTGTTTAGCTTTTTGGGAGCATTGCCCTACTTGGGAGTGCCGATTCTCAATGTGCTGTCGGTGTGGCGCTTGCTGGCAATGGTGGTTGGGTTTGGCGCGATCGCAGATGTGAGTGGTGCTTTTGCCGTTGGGTATGTGGCTGTGGGCTGGGTGGTGTTGCAGTTGCTAGAAAATACCGTGGGGCAACCCATTGCCCAATTTGGCAAATGGCTGGCCGATCGGGTGGCTGGAGTGTCGTTAGTCAGTAGCCAAAGCGAACTGGAAGAAACCATTGAGGCGCACCTCGACCACTTATCGATGGCCGTTTCAGATTCCAAAGATGGGGTGCTAGCTGGGGTGTCGGGTGGGAAAGGTGCAGATGAGCAGGCGATCGCCAAGCGTCGGAGAAATACGGCTGTTGCCGAGCAAATTTTTGCCCCCGATCCCTCAATTGGCGTTGAGGCGATCGCCGCCAATGCCGTTGACTCCTCCACGCTGCGAATTTCGCGCAAGGCTGGCCTCAATAGCCCCCTGCTCAAGCTCAACCAGCGCGCCAAAGGAATTCCCCAGCCCGTCAAGCTGGTGTTTACGCTGCTTGCCATGGTGGGCCTGTTTTTGATGGTGGCCCTTTTGCTTGCGCCAATTCGCGATGGCTTGTTTGGCTGGTATGTCAATTTGCCAGGGGTCTTCCGCTTTGTGTTTGACTGTGTGTGGATTGGGATCGTGGCTCTGGTGTTTGCGGGTATCCTCGCGCCGTTAGAAACGTTGGGCTGGTGGGCTGGGTGGTTTGGTGAAGGTGTAGACACCGGACTAGAGCCTGTGTCCGAGGATACGGTCATTCTCGAATCGGACGAAACGGATGCGATCGCCCGCTATGTGGTGTATTTGGATGGCATCGGCCAATCGGGGCACGAATACACCCCCGATGTTGAAGCATTTTTAGATGCGCTGTCGCCAGCCCTACCAGACGACATGGAGCTAATCGATGGCCTCATGATGTATTCCGTCTTCAACAAACCGTTGGATGAAGATCGTCCGCTGGCATTGTTGTGGCGGTTGGCCGATCGCATGCGCTGGGCCAATCCCAAAGCGTTGCTGGGGTTGATGCTCAATCTCCGCAATATGTTGATTGTGGCGGTGTGCGCCGATCAACGCTATGGCCCGGTTTACACCCAGGGCATTGCCCAGACCTTATATAACGGGTTAATTCAGCGAGGCTACAAACCCGGGAGTAAGGTTCCCATTAGCCTGATTGGGTACAGCGGCGGAGCCGAACTGTCTGTGGCGGTGGCACCCTACCTACGACGAGCCATGGGAGTTTCCATTGAGGTAATTTCTTTGGGCGGCGTAATGAGCGCCAATAAGAACTTCCTCAAGGTTGAGCACCTGTATCATATCGTGGGCGATCGCGACATTGTGGAACGCTTTGGTCCCATTTTCTTTCCAGGGCGTTGGCGTATCTTTCCCTTGTCCTACTGGAATCGGGCAAAGCGCAAGGGCAAAATTAGCATCTTGTCTGTGGGGCCAGTGGGGCACCAGGTTCCTGGCGGATACATGGATCCCGACGCCAAGCTGAAAGATGGCCGAACTCACCTTCAAAAAACGATTGAGCTGGTTCTCAAAATTTTGCGAGACGAGCCCATCTTTGAGCCACGGCCCATAACGCCCAAGCCGAGCCACTACTCTCGCTATCAGGCCGCAGAGTTTGTGCATCCTGAGTACTATCCGCTGCACCAAACGGTGGATTTTCAGCTGTACCAACCCATCAACCAGTGGATGGGGCGCTTAATCCTGCCCAAGCAAGATGAACGGCGGCAGGTTCGGGGCGTGTGCTTTGAAGTGTGGCACGCTCCGCCAGAGTACGGCCACCTGGTGGGAAAGGTCGTCACCCTGCGTTGGCTCAACGATCCGCGTGTGAAGCGACGGGTGGCCGCCGTTACCAAAGATGTTCACTTCAGCGCCGATGCAGAGTTTAGCAGCCAGTTTGGCGGGCTAATTCATCCTGAGCGGCTCAACCACTGGCATCGCGTAGGGCCATTGGAGTCGCTAGCGGGATCGCGACCCACCGACGACATGATGGTGCAACTGCTGAATGAGGTGCAGGTGTCAGAGTTTCCGTCGCGGGTGGTGCTCTATATTCGCGATCAACCGTCGCAAATTACTGGGTGTTACTATGCCGCCGTCCAGTTTGTGGAGGCGATCGCCCACACGCACGAGTTTCGGATTCGCCATTTCAACAAAGCCACACGCCAGTTTGACGGTCCCGAGGAGCGGGTGTTGCTGCCTCCGGTCATTGCTGATCTCAACGGGTGTTACCCTTCCACCACGCGAGATTTGGAACGAGTGCCGCTCAATGAAACTGGCTGGTACATTTACGGTGCCAAAAATCGGGATGGTCAGTTTGTGGTGCAGTCGTTGGCTCCGCGCGCCCTCCTCAGTTTGCGCCCCCAAGAAGTCATCTTTGGTGCAAAGCAGGGATACGACTACGTTCGCAATCAAGCCTGGTCTCCTGAAAATACGCGGCGCGGCAAGTGGGGCTCGGTGCTGATTCATCAGCAGGCGGCAGAGGTGCAACAGGCGATCGCCGATTGGCAGGAGGGCGATCGAGCCCTGGTGATTCATACCTATGGTGGCATTGGCGGCAAACGGCGAGAACCCGCCGCGTCCACTCCTTTATTTTTTGGGCATTTTGCCTATGGCTATGCCGATGTCGTGCACGATCCCCTTACCGATGAGCTGCGATTTGACATTCAATACTTGCAGGTCTATTCCCACAACACCGATGGCATTATTGCCGGAACGCTACACTGGTCGTGCTATATGGGCGATCGCCAGTTTGGGTGGATGGGGGTGCGGCCAGTGTGCGATCTGCTCATCAAGCTCGACTCCTTTACCGAACCGTACGAAATGGATGGCAGCAGCATTTCGCCGTTGGATACCATGATGCGTCAACTCCAAGCCATGACAGCCCGCTATCGTATTGGCGACGGAACGGGCGGTACCTATGTTGGCCCTGCCAACAACTGCGCTCAAGATTCCAATCAAGCATTATTCGCTAGTATTCAAGCCGTAGAGCGATATCTGGCCAACAATCCTCAAGCACTCCGAACCTTACTGAGTGAAAGTACCGAACAAGCCCAACGCTTTCGGCAATTAGTAGAGTTAGGCCGCAGCCTGCAGAGAAAGCTTCAGCCCTTGGGTGGGCCACGCTCCGATTGGGAAGATCACGAGTACAACCTGGGCAATACGCTAGAAGACAGCCCGGTTCGTAGCCTGCTAACGGGCCTGGCTAGTTGGCGAACCATGCTGCCGCGCTTGGCTAGCGACACGATCGCCCACAGTTTTCTCAAGCATGGCGCAACCGTGTGGGTACTTCGCTCCAATCAGCTCGGCGGCTACGATCCCAATATTGAACCGATTCGGCCAATGACGTTGTAAGTACCTCGACACCATTAAAAGTCAGACCCCAACACTCCGTGCTGCCTGCACAGTGGCTAGTACGGAGTGTTGGGGTTCATGTTGAATCACGGCTGTCTACTTAGCAAGATAGGAAATTAACTATCAAGTCATATGTAAATTTCTGTTTAAAAAACTCAATCATGATTCACAAATACATGGATGAGGGAGACAAAAATCAAAAGCTTCATCACCATCTGCCGGGAGTCGTTCTAAAAAATAAGTTCTCTGTTATACAAAGCTCTGTTATCCCTCGATACAAAAAATATAAAGTCCTGTGACCTATTGATACAAAAAAATATTTTGTGCCAAAATCATTTTCTCAATTTTCGCTGTTGCTGCCATCGCCAAGTTGAATCATCACTCACGAGTTGCCCAATTTGCTAATAGTTGAAAGCGTAAATCATTGAAAAACTCTTTAGCTCAAAAAGCCTATAAGTCATAAAAAATAGGGCGATTGCCTATCCTTATGTATAGGGAAATGATCCTAATCCCCCCAAGAGATATCGCGAAAGATGCCTTATTTTGAAGATTAAACATGACTATAGGCAGATCCACTTTTTAACGGGTTGAAACGAGAATGTTTTTAGCGGGGAATAAGAAGCCAAACGCTGCTGATGAAGAACGACACTGCCCAAAGGTTACTCTTCCTAGGTTTGAAGGCCTAGCTCAGTAAAAGCGAGCTTTTACTGCTCTTACCCTTCATTCACTTGAGAATGGTCTCCAAAATCGATCTGGAAAAGCAACTCCTAAGGTTAAAAAGCTTTCCTGAAAGTTAAGACATAGCAATAAATCAATCCAATTCGTTATTTGAGTAGCTCAACTTTTTAGAATAGAAGGGTAACTCAAATAGGGCACCCTCTTCGTTCACTGAGTATAAAAGCCTATTTTGATCGCCCTAGAAACTCTCATCTGTCACGTATTTGATCGCCGCACTTCAATCACGCACTAACGACAAGCTTTTTACAAGCTCACGATGTACACATTTCTCGTTCAGCTTGAACCTAGTTGGGTTTTCAGGCTCTATAGAGCTTTGTCTTCGAGGTGGTCCTTGAGGTTTGTAGGTACTGCGATCGCCGTTCAATCCTTCAACGACGTTTTTGAAGAAAGTTCTCAGCAACTGTTTAGCAATTCAGGCATAAGGGGTCAACGATGATAGCCCAAAAAGCAATTAGCGAATGGTTAGGTCATCCTATTGATAAAGCTCAAATTCACCAATCCACTTTAAAACTGTGGGTAAATTCCACAGAATATGCCGCCCTGGTCATGGTTCTGTGCAACCGCATCCACCAATTACGGGATATGGGTCTGCAATGGATTGAAGTGACGGGGAGCGACGGCTTATCCACAGCGCTCAATGTAGAAGTCGTGTGTACTCTCAAAGATCAATTCTTTTAGGTTCGTCAGTTCTGATCGCAATGCTGCTTTCAAGAATCCAAGCTGCTCAGTGTTGCGATGAGCCGTCAACGCCAACTTTCTACCATGACTAACTAATGCATATCATGGACATCTAAAACGCTTTGGAGCCTGCGCTTAGCGCAGGCTCCAAAGTTAGCAGCCATTCATCCCGTAGACGATAAAGCCTAGGCAATTGTTAGGAACCTTGAAAGAATAAAGATGTAAGAGCTACAACATCCTCTTTTGGTAAGAGAAAGCTCTGTGAGTACTGAAGCCACTCAAAACCTATATCTTCCGGCGGTTGAGCTTATGAACATCAGAAAGCTAGAGTTTAGAGCAGGACTATGTGTTCATACGAGTCCAGATGCGGGGTTACTGATTTGGTAAGTGATGTTCACCAAATTCAGTACTAGCCAGCTAGCCCGTTATTGACACTCAATGTAGGCCGGAGCACAGGGGGGGTTCTTCATTTGAATGTCTTCGATCGTGCCAAATTCAGACGGATTCAGGCCCCCAAGCCCTAAGACTGACGTGGATAGGTAAACCACCGCAGCAGCAATAATATTCATAATTCCTCGAGTAGATGCAACCTTGTACGTATATCTTGGCTCATAGCTCATCAATCTAAATCCGGACAAATAACCAATCCATGGGCTGGCGTTTCAGAACGGATCTAGGGAGATTGCTGAGATCTCAATTTAGGTTTTGAGACTGTTTTGCGAACATTGAGCCTTTGGTAGATGGCCTTTCAGCGCTGAAAAGCTAGTCATATTCTTAAGTTTGCAATCATCATGATCACCTTTCCTGTTGAACGGTAGGACTTGTGTTAATAATGTGAAGTTTGAAGAAAATTCACCACAGCACGTTTAATTCGACACATTGTGTACGGAGATCGCTCGGGTAAGGACACTGCCTACGTTAACATTGCCTACCTTTTTGAGAGATTGCCTTATGAAGATGGGCTTTCATTTGGAGATGAATATCATGGGACTTGCTTTGTTTGAAGCAGGCTAGACATGACACTAACTAGACTGGTGACATCGACAAATCAGCTTGGAGACCTCGTTGGTTCATGAGTTTTTATGAGGTTGTAAGGTGGAGGTTGGCACAGGGCGATCGCGCAAAATGGGCTTCCACACGGTCAACCTACAGAATTGTGCCGCATTCTCACCAGCAACTCTGTCGCAGCAAACTCTTATTGAGAAGAAATATTGCCGTGAATTAGTCCTTCTGGCAAGATGGCATCCACCAAGCATGCCCCATCCAAATTTGCTTCCCACAAGTTGGCCTGCCGCAGATTGGCTCCTCTCAAGTTAGCTCCCTGCAGATTTGCTCGACTGAGGTTTGCCATACCCAAGTTGGCATAAGCTAGTTTGGCATTGCTCAAATCGGCCTCATTCAGCGAGGCTTCTCGCAAATCGGCCTCGGCGAAATTGGCTCTTGTGAGTGATGCTTTGTACAAATTAGTACCGATCAGGTTCGTGCCAATCAAAACGGCACCTGCAAGGTTGGCGTGGCTCAGGTTGGCCATGCAGAGGTTGGCCATGCTGAGGTTAGCCCATGACAGATTGGCGTGGTAAAGCGTGGCACCAATCATATTTGCTAGGGACAAAATGGCACGGCTCAAGTCGGCTTGGCGTAGGTCTACTTCTCGCAAGTTCGCTTGGGTTAGCGTTGCCTCACGCAGGTCGGACTGGCTTAAGTTTGCTCCATATAGGTTGGCCCGGGTTAGGTCAGCCGTGTAGAGGCGACTTGCCCGGAGATCGGCTCGGTCAATAACCACCTCGCGCAGTTTGGCCATACTGGCATCCACTTGGGTGAGGGTGGCATGGCTGAGATTGGCACCGTCCAAGCTCGCTTCGCGCAGGGTCGCTTCGCGCAAATCTGCCATTGCCAACGTCGCCATATTGAGATTCGAACAACTCAGATCGGCATGAACGAGATTGGCTTCTCGTAGGTCTGCTCCAACAAGATTGGCCTCTCTCAAATTTGCTTCTTGGAGGTCAGAGGTGTAGAGAATGGCTTCTTTGAGGTTGGCACGGCTGAGATCGGCTTGCCGCAGGTCGGCCATGCAGAAATCGACTTGGTTGAAGGCTCCCTCGCGTAGGTTGGCATGGCTCAACGTCGCTTCGCGCAGGTTTGGACAGTTGAGGCTGGTCTGCCCAACTTGGGGATGCTCATCTATTGGGTGTTCATCAACCGTTTCTCGCCACTGATTCCACGTTCGTGGCCCTTGTTTTAGCAGGGATAAATGCTTTTGGTTTGCCATCGCTCATCCACAGTTCAACAGCGAGAAGTGAATAAAATAGGGTCGATCTTAATGTGTTGGAACTGAGTGCCCACTCATTGGCTTTGAGGTTAAGAGACTGGGGTGTCTAGGTGAGTAAATGAGGGCTAAAAGGAGGGTTGAAAATTTGGATGACGCTACTATGAGCGGGGGCAACTGTTAGCAGGTTTTACAGCTGGACTTATTAAGATGATTGCTTCATGACAACAGTGTGCTACTTTACACTGCTTGTGAAGGGGGCTATGACACTTTTGAGACTTCAGGGATAGTTTGCTTGAGCGGGTATCCTTTGAAATCGGCCTCTAAGGCAATTTCTCGAAGACTTTTGGAGATCGGTTGGACTTTTTTCTTGAATTCTCCGATTGCCTCATGGATTGAGCAATGTAGTTATTAAAACATATGAACGCCGTTGATTAAGTAAAGTTACGTAAAAGCTGGTTGCTGGTAATTTGAAGTGTTGGTTGGAAACGCCTGTGCAGATTTCCATTTGTAAAGATTTGTTGAGTTAAGGGTTGCTATGCTGAGTATTCCCGCCTAGTGCCCAAAAAAATCGCAGAGGATGAGCTTCGTTGTTTTGTGTGAATGGGATGGGCTCTCGATTCGTTGCGGTGCGGTGCGATCGCCCCTCCTTCTGCATAGGGTTGGCCATTTGGGGAGCTGTTTCGCTTCACGCAGCTCATGGGCCAATTGAACGGAATGAAACGATAGAGACCTGATGGCCTGTCGGCCCAACGGGTCATTCAAGCTGATGGAAGCTTGCTGGAAATGCGGAAATTGGAGCTTGAGATCTCTTGGGTTAGAAGGTTGGGGTTTGTGGATGATGAACGCTAGAAAGCAACCGCGACTTGCCCCAGTTCTGCGGGTTCTAAGTGGGCATGAATTACTTGTCCATCGCGGAACCAAACAACCCGGTGCGTGAGGCGAGCGACCTCGGGTTCGTGGGTAACCATAACAACGGTCATGCCCGAATCGTTTAGCTCTTGAAAGATTGCCATCACCTCTTGTGTGGTTTTGGAGTCGAGGGCTCCGGTTGGTTCGTCGGCTAGCAGCAACACAGGACGGTTAACAATGGCACGGGCGATCGCCACCCGTTGCTGTTGCCCTCCAGACAGTTGATTGGGACGATTGTTGAGGCGATTGGCGAGGCCCACGCGGGTTAAGGCTTCCTCGGCGCGCTCCGTGCGTTCTGCATGAGAGATGCCAGCGTACACCATCGGTAGCATCACATTTTCTAGGGCAGTCAACTGCGGCAACAGGTGAAACTGCTGAAAGACGAAGCCAATTTTGCGATTACGAATGACGGCTAAGTCCGCATCGCTCATGTTGGCGACATCCAGCCCATCGAGGTAATAGTGACCTGAAGTCGGGCGATCGAGACAGCCAATGATATTCATGGCGGTCGATTTTCCTGATCCAGAAGGGCCCATAATGGCGCAGTATTCACCGGAGTCTATGGTTAGGTCAACCTCGGCTAGGGCACGTACTTCGGTATTACCAGCACCGTACACTTTGGAAACCTGTTCGAGGCGGATGATGGTTTTCATAGAGACAAGGGGTTAGGAACTGGGGTTGAGAGGAAATTGGGAGAACGCGTGGAGCGCTGAAGGCTAGTGCAATTAGGCGCTGCGGAGGGCAACGATGGGATCGAGTTTGGCGGCTTGACGAGCCGGAACAACCCCAAAGAACAGGCCAATGCCACCAGAAACACCAACTGCCAGTACCACTGCAACAGGAGAAATGCCAGCTTTGAGCGGTGTGATTGCTCCAATAAAGGTGACGCCGCCAACCCCAATTAGGGTGCCAACGACCCCCCCAATGGCTGCCAGAATGACTGCTTCAATCATGAACTGGGTCAAAATATCGTCTTGGGAAGCGCCAATCGCTTTGCGGAGGCCAATTTCTTGGGTGCGTTCGCGTACTGAAACCAGCATGATGTTCATGATGCCAATGCCACCGACAAATAAGGAAATGCCTGCGATCGCCGCCAGCATAATGGTGAGCGCTCCGGTGACATTGCCAACAATAGTGAGTGCATCTTTTTGGGTTTGAATGACGAAATCATCCTCATTGACGATTTTGTGTCGTAGCCGCAGCAAGTTGGTCATTTGAAACTGAGCCGCAATAATCGAGGCTTCGTCGCGGGCGGCGGCGGAAATAAAGGTGACCTCGGTGCCATAGGGCGATACATTACCTGTGATCTGCGCAGACATGGTGGTGAGGGGAATGTAGGCCACATCATCCTGGTTGTTTCCCAAAAAGGCCCCTTTCGATTCCATTACCCCAATGACTTGAAAGCTGACGTTTTTGATACGGATTTGCTGGCCAATCGGGTTGGCATTGCCAAATAGAGTCTCTGCCAACTCAGAGCCCAGGGCGGCAACGCGGGTACCACGCTGGACATCCAGATCGCTTAAAAAACGGCCTTGCTCCACATTAAAGCTGCGCACAACGGTGAAGTCTGAGGTGGTGCCCATAATCGAGGCAGACGTGTTGCGGTTGCCAGAAACGACCGACTGCTGAGATTGCAACTGCGGCGCAACCGCTTCCACCATGGGCACTTGGGTGGCGATCGCTTGGGCATCTTCGTAGGTGAGGGTGCGGGGAATGTCGTTGGTGCGACGACCGGAGTTGTTGCCCGGTACCACAAACAGCACATTCGGACCAAGAGACTCAAACTGTTCGGAGGCGTAGCGCTGTGCCCCTTGGCCCACGCCCACCATCGTAATCACCGAGGCGTTGCCAATAATAATGCCGAGCATGGTGAGCGCACTGCGAAGGCGATTGGCGGTGAGCGTTTTCACCGCCATTTTTACGCTTTCACCAATATCAACCATGGGTTCCTGCTCCTGAAATGTATGCAGACAAGGACGAGTTGAATCGTTGCAAATACAAACAAACTCTGGGATAGCGGCTGAGCTACGACTGAGGGTTCATCCATTTCTGAGCTTCGCGAGGAGGGAGGTCGATAAAGACGCGATCGCCCTCATTGAGGCCATCCAAAACCTGGGTATCGTTGCCGACTGCGCTGCCCAGGGTCACCGGGCGAAACTCGGGTTGGTTGCGATTATCTGGCACAAGAACCCCATCCTGTCCGTCTTTGCGCACAATGGCCACCGTAGGAACCACAACCGCACTATCGAGGCGATCGCCCAAAAACGTCACATCTGCATTCATGCCCGACAGCAAGACGTCTTGCCCCGTCGTCAGCTCAATCCGAACCTGAAACGACGTGACATTTTGTTGAACCACGGCCTCCGGCGCAACTAACCGCACCCGTCCTTGAAACACTTGCTCGGGCAGAGCATCGGCTCTCACTTCTACCGCTTGGCCAACCCGAATCTGGCCAATGTCCACTTCGGGCACCTCCGCCAAAACTTCTAACCCCTCCGCCAACGCCACAATCGCCGTCGAGGTCGCCGATGACGCTTCCGAAGCCGAGGTCGTGGGTGTCACAAAAGACCCCACCGTGGCATAGCGCTGTGTAATCACCCCGCTAAACGGGGCGCGAATGACCGTTTCTTCTTGCCGCACTTCGGTGGCTTGTAAATTGCCAAGGGCTTCTTGCAGTTGAGCTTCGGCATCGGCGATTTGCTCGGCGCGGCTACCACTGCGACCCAGCGCCAGCCGCTGTTGGGCGGCCCGCAGATTGGCCTGGTTCAGCTCTACCGTGGCGCGAGCGCTCTCGGCTTCGCGAATGGCAGCATCCAGGTCATCTCGAGAGATCGCCCCTTGGGTTTGCAGGGTGCGGTTGCGCTCTAGCCGGGTATTAGCCAGGTTGAGTCGGGTTTGGGCCTCGTTGACTTGAGCCTGGGCTTGATCAACTTCGGCCTGCCGCTGAGCAATTTCTTCGGGAAGGTTGCCTGCGCGCCGTTCGGCCAAACGAGCCTGGGCCTGGGCAACTCGGGCTCGCGCTTGCGTGAGCTGGGCGGCAATCTCGGCACTTTCCATTTGGGCGATGATTTGCCCCTGCTGCACGCGATCGCCCTGTTCAACAAACAGCTCTGACACAATGCCCGACGATTTGGGACTTAGGTTCACGGTTCGGGTAGGTTGCACCTTGCCACTTGCGGTAATTCGCAGCGTTAGCGCAGTTGACTCTACAGGAACCGTCATCGTGCTAATGTCGGGGGCATTTGCCTGCTGACGAGCCATAAACACGCCCAGCGAACCAATACCCAGCACACCTGCGGCAACCAACCCTAGCAACCAGGGAGCAGGTTGGCGACCTTTTTTAGACAGAGGAAATTGCATAGCGATGGAAGTGAGTGTTTGACACGAAAGAGGTGAGGAGCAATCGAACCACGAGGCAACCGGCGAGCAAATGATGCAAAGGTATGAAGTCTAGAACCGTGTCTGCCCTACGAAGAAGCGCGTATCCAATCGGTGAACAGGTGAACTGTGATGCGAATATGCGAACCAGGTGAGTGCTATCACATGAGGGGTATTGAATCCGATATGACCTGAGCGAAAGAGGGTAATCGCTGCACGGTTTATTGCCGAGATACCCGTTTTTGGGCTTGTTCTTCCTCCCATCGTTGATTCAGCAAGGGGAGTTCTCGCTCAAGAAACGCATGCATATCTCGCATTTCTTGAAGCCGCTTCTGTTGGACAGGGGGAGCCTCTTTTAAAAGATCCAAGCCGCGTTCGGCTAGCTTACGAAACGCCACAATTTGGGCGAGCCGTTGTTCGGTCATGTGCGTCCAGGCGTTGGTTTTGATTTGAAAATAGTCGCGGCGATCGCCCGGTAACCCTACTTTTTCAAGCAATCCAATTTGAATGAGTAGGCGCGTTATGGTGCTGATAGAGCCTTTGCTGGCTTGCAGCACCTCGGCCAGATCGGCACTGGATTGTTGAGGCGGTTCTGAAATGAGCAACCAGCCAAAAATCCGCCCAGCCATGCGAGGAAAGCCCGCTTGTTCAAACATGAGCCCCACTTCTTCTACAAAATGGGTCTTTGCGATCGCCCGCTCTGGATTCAAGACTGCTTCAACCTGAACAACGTTTACATTTCTTAAACCTACCATATTTCAGTTTGTTCGATTTGTTCAATATTTACTGAACTTTGGAGATAGATAATTCGAAAGCCTCGAAAATTGGGGGCAAACTACGTGGATACTGCCACTCTAACGCAGTGGTATTAGGTGTCGCCTCATCCTGTCGAATTAGCCCATATGATGGCTCCCCCAATTTGGAGGACGCGTGCTGCAGCATCTGCTGCGATACCGGCCTGTTGGTTCGCCAGCTTGAACCAAAGCTGGCACAGCGGCATTGAAGTAGGAATCGTGAGGTGTCATGCCTGTGGAGTCCTCAAGGGGAAAAAATGCTGTTGGGTCACTGCTTTGATCGACTAGCCTTAACCACAAAAGCAGGTTGTCAGACAAGTTTGCTGGGCTCACTCCGGAGAGTTGATGCATTTGTCTACCGTCTTTACCAGAGCTTCACAAGATTAATTTAATACCCAGGTGTCTATGTGAATTTTCGGAGTCGAGCTTGATGGATACAAGAACACTCTGAGGCTCGATGACTCGTATTTCCGGGAATTTGGTGGTTTTTTGCGAAAAACCATGTTTGTAGACGCAGCTGTTGTCAGATAAAAGAATTTGTGGGAAATTGTTCAGGTATTTCGTATCCGCGTAAATACTGAAGTAGGGGCATCGCTGAGTGTGTGACCTAGATGGGCTGGGTCGAGTTTAAGTTCTGCGCAATCCGGTTATTCCTACGAATCGGGGTTCCACATGTACCGCTTTTCTCGCTGGTTGAGATACAGCGGCCTGTTCCTGGCGTCGTTACTACTCGCATTGGGTTTAAGCTACGGAATTACGCCGCAACAACCACTGGTGGCTCAAACGGTGCTGACCATTACGAATCAAGGGTCGGCTAGCTTTGAAAATCCCAGTGGTGAGGTGACCAATGTCCCCTCCGATGAAACAAGTTTTACGGTTCTGGTGCAACCGTCCAGTCTGGAGTTGATAAAGACTGCCGATCGCGCCGCAGCAGAGCCAGGAGATACGGTGGTTTATCGTTTGCTCGTTCGGAATACGGGGGCGATCGCCATTAACAATCTGCAAATTGATGACCAGTTGCCGCTGGGCCTGGAGTACGTTGCTGGCTCGGCTCAGGCATCGTTGTCTGCCGGAAGCGTGGTTACTCCGGTGACGTTGCCTCCTCCCGTCGTCAATGGGCGATCGCTCACCTTTACGTTTCCCCGATTGGAACCTGCACAAACCTTGAACCTGGCTTATGCCGTCCTGCTGACGCCAGATTCGATTCGGGGCAATGGGCGCAACCAGGCGATCGCCTGCGCCGAGGGTGTGGAGTGTAGCGAGTCGAGCTACCAGCTTGTGATTCGACCGGGCATTTTGTCGGATTGCGGCACGATTGTGGGTCGCGTGTTTGTAGACCGCAACTTTGATGGTGAGCAGCAGTCTGGCGAACCGGGTGTGCCCAATGCGGTGATCTTCATGGATGACGGCAACCGCGTGGTGACCGATGCCGATGGCCTGTTCTCGCTGGCCAACGTGGTGGCGGGCAACCGGGTCGGTGCGCTGGATTTGACCAGCCTGCCGGGATATACGCTTGCCCCCAATCTGTATCGCATTGAGGGGAATAGTCCATCGCGCTTGGTGCGGCTGGCTCCGGGTGGCCTTGCCCGCATGAACTTTGCTGTCACACCAACCTTTGGGGAGGGTCAGTCATGAATTACTGGTTTTCCATGTCCTTAAGGTTGGGCATGTTGGGCTTGTCTGGGGTGCTGGGTGCAGTGCTGCCCGTAGCCGCAGAGGTTGATGTTGTCGCTGATGACTCATCCGATTTGGGCCAGTCGCCAAGCCCAATTGCGAATTTGCACTGGATGAAGAGCGGCTCAGAAGCGGCGATCGCCCCTGCTATTTCGACTGAACCCTTGGCAACCGGAGCGGCTGGGCTGGTGGTCGAGGAAATGAGCCGCGATCGCCAGTGGCAGCCTCATCTATTGCCCCATGGTTCGGGTGAACTCACCGATGCGTCTGTTCCCGCAACCGCCGCGATCGCCGAGACCGCAACAGCCCAAGCAGAGCTGTCCGAAGCCGGATCTCAGACGATTGACTCCTCTCGCGAAGTGCCGAGCCAGCCCAACTCAATGCCTCTGGCGCAAACCTTGCTCACTGATCCGGTACAGCCATCGGAACTTGGGGCTGAGGCTGGGGAACTAGAGGGCTACCGGCTAGAGCTGTTTCCGCTGGGTGCCTCTAGCATTCAGGCCGACAATCGCTCCACATTGGAGCTGGCAGGTCGGGTGGTTAATGCCGATGAAGAGGTAATTCCCGATCGCTTTGTGGTGACCTTGACTGCAACCGCAGGCCGATTTTTGGGGGCCGACTACGATACCGATCGTGCGGGTTTCCAGGTGCAAGCCCTCAATGGGGAGTTTTTGGTACGGTTGCAGGCCAACTCGCAGGCGCAACGAGTGCGGATACGGGCGGCAGTGGAACGGCGATCGCTCAGCTTGGCGCGCGCATCGCGGCTCAACCTGCCGTTGCCCAGTAACAGCACCCCCCAGCCGCAAACTCAGGTGGCGCTTCCCTTTCCGGGAGATGAGCTTGAGGCTTACACCGAAGTCGATTTCACCACAGAACTGCGGCCTTCACTGTTTACCGGATTGCTCAATCTGCGGATTGGGCAGTCGGGCACCAACTATTGGGGCAGCTTCCGCGATTTTCTCGACCCCGATGAACTAACCGACGGGACCGAAGTAGATTTTGATGCCACGCTGTTTGGCATTGGACGCTTGGGGGAGTGGTCGTTTTTGGGGGCGTACAACAGCAGCCGTACGCTGAACGAGTCCTGCGATGGTAACAATCGCCTCTTCCGAGATGACCAAAGCTGCGAAAGCGCCTATCCCGTCTATGGCGATAGTTCCACCGTCGATTTCCTCACACCCTCGTCCGACAGTTTGTTTTTGCGGTTTCAGCGTGACTCGCGCACACCAGGAGCCGAGCCTGACTTCTTCATGTGGGGCGATTACAACACGCCGGAGTTTTCCCGCAGTTCGCAGCTATTCACGGCCACTTCGCGCCAGCTCCATGGCTTTCGGGGCAACTACAGCCTGGGCAACTTTCAAGTGACAGGCATGTTTGCCACCGATGTTGAGGGCTTTCAACGAGATACGATCGCGCCCGATGGCACCAGCGGTTTCTACTTTCTGTCGCGTCGATTGGTCATACCCGGTAGCGAAACGGTGTATCTGGAGCTGGAAGAGTTGGGTCGTCCGGGGGTGGTAGTCGAGCGGGAGGCGCTGCGGCGCGGCCCCGACTACGAGATTGACTATGACCGAGGTACGTTGCTGTTTCGCCGACCAATTCAGCGTACGCAATTCGATCCGTTTGGGCGATCGCTCGTGCGGCGAATTGTGACCAGCTACCAATACGAGGGAGGGCAAGACACCAACCTGTACGCGGGGCGATTGCAATACAACTTTGTGCAGGGGCTATCGCGCGGGAGCTGGGCCGCCGTGAGCTACCTGAATGAAGATCAGGGCGATCGCAACTACGAGCTGTACGGTGGCGACTTTCAAATTCCCATTGGAGAGACAGGGCAAATTGTGGGAGAAATTGCCCGTTCTAGCCGCGATCTGCCCGGAGTGGGTACCCAAACCGGAACGGCCTATCGGCTAGAGGCCAATACCCCGCTGGGCAACAGCGTGCGGGCACAACTGCTCTATCGCTCGGTTGACGAAACCTTTGCCAACGATGCCACCACGAGCTTTCGTCCGGGTCAAACTCGGTTGGGGGCTGCGCTGGCCGCCTCGGTCACCCCATCCACCCAACTTCAGCTTCGCTATGACTTTGAGGAAAATTACGGCACCTCGCCGCTGCTGATTACGAACCTGGCGGATTTGCTGAATCCGGGGTTGATTGCTGCACCGGGGGCCACCGTCAACAATACGCTCACCAGCTTGAGTGCAGGGGTGCTGCAGCGAATTGGAGATGCATCGCTGGGGGTGGAATTTGTCGATCGCAACCGCAGCGATCGCGCGGGCAATGCCTTTGATGTCGATTCCAGTCAGTTGGTGACTCGGCTCGATTGGCCCATTGCGCCTGATCTAACGCTGCGTGCCCAAAATGACCTCACCCTCAGTAGCGAAGATGATCCCATCTATCCTGGACGAACAGCCCTGGGCCTGTCCTGGCGGTTTGACGAATTCACAACGTTAGATCTCACCCAGCAGTTTTTCTATGGCGGGGTGTATGGCGACAACTCGGTGACCAGCATTGGCACCACCTACAGTCGCCAACTCACTGAAGACACCACCCTCACCGGGCGTTATGCCGTGGTGGGCGGCATTTCTGGCATGATGGGCCAGCAAATGGTTGGCATTAACCACGGGGTGGCGCTGGCTCCAGGGCTGCGGCTGCGCGTTGGCTATGAGCGCATTGCCGAGGATATTTTGCTGGAAACGGCGGCGGGGCAGCAGTTTGAGCAGCCCTATGCGGTGGGTCAAAGCGCTTCGGCGCTGGGCCTGTCGTCGGGCGAAAGCTACAGCATTGGCCTGGAATATACCGATAATCCCGACTTTCAGGCGAGCGGTCGGTTTGAGCGGCGCACTTCGCCCAACGGCAACAACACCGTGTGGACGGCGGCGGCGGTGGGGCGCATTACCCCCGAGTTAACGGCGTTGCTGCGATTCCAGCAAGGCAACTATGCCAACCCACTGCTGACGGGTCGCCTGGGCGATACTGCTAACCTGCGGCTGGGATTGGCCTACCGCAATCCTCGGAGCGATCGCTTCAATGCTTTGCTCAGCTATCGCTATCGGCAAAACCCCTCGCTCATTCCCGACAATATTTTGCAGAATTCGGGTAATGGCACAGATGACCATACCTTTGCCCTGGAGGCAATTTATGCGCCGAGTTGGCGGTGGGAGTTTTACGGCAAGTTTGCGCTGCGGCATTCCAACTCTTACCTGGCCAACGACCTGACGGTGAATAACACGATCGCCCTAGGACAGGGACGGGTGGCCTACCGCCTGGGCTACCAGTGGGACATTGCCGGAGAAGCCCGATGGATTGGCCAGTCGGAAACTGGCTTTGATGAGGTGGGCTTTGCCACCGAGGTGGGATACTACGCCACGCCCGATTTGCGGGTGGGGTTGGGCTACAGTTTTGGTCGGGCAAACGATACAGACTTTGGCGATCGCTCCGAGGGGGGTCTGTACTTGAACATTAGCTTCAAGGTGAATGAGCTGTTTGGCGGCTTTGGCCGACAGCGCATTGCGCCGCCCCAGCAGCAAGAATCCATCGTTCAGCAGGCAGCGGGGGCACCCAGCGTGGATGCGTTCCTGGAGCCACTGGCACCCGAGGGAGAGGAATAAGATGAGCCAGCCTGTTAAGTTGTTGCAGAAAGGAATGTGGAGCTTATCGCTGGGATTGGCGATCGCCCCCGTGCTATTGCCCATGACGGCTCTTGCTCAAGCGGTTGACTCCGCTGCGCCACCACCCCCCACCTTGCGACTTTTGGTGAATAGTAATCAAGATGCGATCGCCCCGGATGATGCGTTGACCCTGCGCGAAGCCTTGAGCCTGTTAGACGGCTCGCTCTCCCTAGATGCGTTGACTCCAGCAGAACAAGCCCAGGTGAGTACAAGTGAGGGGTCTCGGGTGGAGTTTGATTTGCCGCCTGAGCAAACGACGATTCAGCTAGCGGCAGCATTGCCCACGCTGGTCACACCGGGACTGGTGATTGACGGCACCACGCAACCCGGCTACGACCCAACCGGATCGGCCACCGCCGAGATTGCCATTCCCATTCCCTTGGTGAGCCTTACGCCTGTACCAGATGCAGACGTGTTTCGCGGGTTTGCCATTACGGCAAGCGATGTCACGATTCGGGGTCTCAGCCTGTATGGGTTTACCTCGCGGCATGGGGCCACGGCTTCAACCCCACCCGCTGATATTTTCATTTCCCACAGCAATCTGCCGCCCGTTCGCACCCAAGCCGTCTCGGAACGAGCGCTAGAGGGCGATCGCCAGTTGCCGCCCCAAAATGTGGTGATCGAGCAAAACTGGTTGGGCTTGCCACCCTCGCAGGAACCGTTGGAGGGCGATCGCTCGGCCTTTGGGGTGGTAGTCTTCAATGCGATCGCCCCAATCATTCGCCAAAACCGGATCGAAAACCACGACGGTAGCGCCATCATTACGGGAATTCGGGCGGAAGGCATGCAGGTGCAAAGCAACATCTTGGTTGGGAACGGAGTTGCCGGTATGCCCGACGCGATTCGCCTGGAAGGGCAGGTGAATAATGCCGCGATTACCGGGAACCTGATCTGTGCCAGCGATGGCAGTGGCGTGTATCTGTTCAAGCCGGAAGGGGCGGTGCAAATTCGGGAAAATCAGTTTCGGTACAATAGCCGCCGCTTTCGCCGCGCCGCCATCTATTTAATGGGAAGCGATCATCAAGTTTTAAACAACGATATTGGCTATCAACCGGGGCCGGGGGTCGTTGTGGCGGCCTACCCCAGCAGCCATCGCAATACCATTGAGGGCAACCAGTTTACCGCACTAGAAGGGTTGAGCATTGACCTGAACACGCAGGATAACGTCGCCGTGCAGGATTTTCAGGTTGGGGATGGCCCCAATCCGCCGCGCAACTCGCCCCATCGCCGCAACGATACTGCCAACGGAGCGATCAATGCGCCGGAGCTGACGGTGGGCGATCGCACCGATACGCAGGTCACCCTCATGGGTCAGACTGATCCGGGGTCAGTCGTCAGCCTATACCGCGTCACCGAAACAGACAAAAGCTACGGTGCGCTGGGGGAATTTGTGCAAACGGTGCAGCCCGACGATTCTGGGGAATTTGTAGTGCAGGTCGCCATCACACCAGGAAATGGCCTGAGTGCGATCGCCACCGATCCTCGCTATGGCACCTCGGAACCCTCTCCCACCCTCTCGTTTGGGCCTGCGGCTGTGCCCCCCATTGGGGTGATTCCCCGCTGCACCACGCCCCCGGTTGCCCTAGAACCGGAACCGGAACCTGAGCCGGAACCCCAGCCCATCCCCGAAATTCTTCAAGTGCCGACGAATGTGCACTTTGCCCTCGATCAATCCACACTCAGCCCTGAGAGCCAAGCGGTGCTCGATCGCATCGCCGAAGTGTTGCGTCAGTATCCCTCTATCACGGTGGAGCTTCAGGGCCATACCGACCCCCGCGCCAGCGCTGAGTACAACATTGCCCTGTCCAACCGCCGGGCGCTGTCGGTGCGCAATTACCTGTTGCAGCAGGGCATTGCCCCAGAGCGCATGACTATTCGCGCTTTTGGGGAAGAACTGCGCCGCACCGATGGCAGCTCCCGCCTCGACTATGCGCGCGATCGCCGAGTAGAGCTTGTCTTCAGCGATTCCCGAGGCTTTGAGCTGCAAATTCAGGAGATGGATCTTCAGCTTGAACCGTAAGGGCAAACGGTTGCCCTCCCCTTCCTGTTTATCTTCACGTCACACCCGACCCAAGCGACCATGAGAAACCTGCGAACGAGAGCCACAACCTACTGGGGAAGCCGCATTGCACAACGGTTGCAGTCTTGGGGCCTGTGGGTTGGTGTGGTGATGTTGGTCAGTTGGGCGATCGCCCAGCCCGCCTATGCCGAGGGCAGCATCGACCTCAATCCCCCCGGAGGAATTGGCTCTCGTCCCTATCTTGAGTTTCGCAACGACAACGACCCCACCTCGGGAATTCTGCGCCGTACCACCATCAAGGTGTACGCCGAAGTGGGCGAAACCATCAACCTTGGCTCCAGCGCAACCGGGATTGATGGCGCAACCATTGCCTACCGCGACCCACTGGGAGCAGCCGGAGCCTGTGTTGCTGGCGTGGGGCTGATTGCCAACCGGGCACAGGAACTAGCTGGATCGGGTGCGGTTGGCGGCTATGTGCCCTGTATCGTTCCTGTAACGACCACAGGGATTTGGGAAATCGATTTTCAAAGCCCCGATCCCGACAACCAGCTCGATCCGCCGCCATTGGGGGTGGGTGCTGCATGGACTCAGGCGGCTGGGGTGGGCTGGGTAGCTGCCTGGGATGCCACGGTGAGTACAGGCGGAGCTTTGGGTGCAGGTGGAACTGCCGTGAGCGGTCGAGTATTTACGAACTATCTAGCGCTGAATTTGGGGGCCTTTAATGCGCCCTTCGCGGCCGATGAAATCTTCTTCCTTACCCGCGATGGCTATGAGTACCAGTTTGACTCGATTGACCTTCAGCCCTTTGGGTTTATCTTCTTTGCCAATCGCGAAGGCTTTCTCGATCCTGACGGCAACCCTTTCTACGGTTCGGTGGCGGCTGGAGATTTGCTAGTTCACAATCCTGGCCTGCCCGATAACGAAGCCACCCGCGACATTACCCAAAAGCTGTTCTTCAATCGGCCTGCCTTTACCCTACCGCCTAGCGCCCTGGCCGCTAGCGAACTGGGAGGCAACACGTGGTTGCGCACACTGCCAGAGCAGCCCCCCACCCCCACCAACTTTAGTTTTACAGGCAGTGAAGGTACGGCAGGGGCGTCGGGCAATAGCCCCCTGGGTGGCACGTTTAGTTTCAACTCGTCGGGGCCAGGAACAGCCCGCCTGGTGATTGACTTTGCCACCCCCGGAGTGACGAATGTGGAAATCTTTACCCAAACGGTGGCGGGTCTGAACCTGGTGCCCTGGGATGGCACCGATGGCGATGGCAACCCGGCTCCGGCGGGAACGGCTGCCTTTAATGCCAGTTTGACCTTGGCTACAGGTGAGGTGCATTTTCCGCTGATTGATGCGGAAGACAATCCCAGTGGATTTGTGATTAATCGATTGACCTCGCCTGGGCCAGATAGTTCTATCGTGTATTACGACGATGGTGCCTTTGAAGGAGAAGCGGGCGCGCCTGACCCGATTCGGACTCCTCGTCCCTTGGAAGGTGGTGGGATTGATAGTCTGGCGGGGGCGCACAGCTATACGGCTGGGTTTGGTAACAACAAGGGGATTAACACCTGGGTTGTGGTGCCGGGTCCTTCGATTAGCCTGCCGGGGGGCATTACTGTTCGGACGGCAGACTTTAAGATTGAGAAAGGCGGGGCGATCGCCGGAACAAATATTACCTATACCGTAACGGTGACCAATGAAGCGATCGCCGCAGCGTTAGGAGGCTCTAGCCCCATCATTACCGGGGCGCAGTTTACCGATACGGTGCCAGCAGAAGTCTCGAATGTGAGCTGGACTTGTGTGGCCTCGGCGGGGTCGAGCTGTACAGCGAATGGCCAGGGCAATGCGATCGCCGACACTATTGCTCTCCAGGTGGGCGGTACAGTCACCTACACCATTACAGGAACGGTCGTGCCGGGAACAACCGTGGTGAACACCGCCACCATCACCCGTCCCAACGATGTGACAGACCCCGTGGATGATGATGGAGAGAGTGTTGGCCTTGGCCCCAACCGCACCGAAAGTGACAGTATTACTCTACCCGTTGACCCGATTGGGCCAATTTTGGGAATTTCCAAGGCCAGAGGCACGGTGGTGAGCAATGGCGATGGCACGTTTGATGTGCCGTTTACGATACAGGTGCAAAATTTGGGCGATCAGCCGATCGCCAATCTGCAATTAACAGAAAACCTGTTTGGTAGTCCAGATAGTGCATTTAACCAGGCAGATGCGCTGTCGGTGATTGAGCCACCCACCCTGGTGAGTGGGCCGCTCACCTTAACCAACCCTAACTTTAACGGCAATGGCGATCGCAATCTGTTATCTGGCACGGAAACCTTGGGCGTCGGTCAACAGGCGTTCATTCAGTTCACCCTTTTGGTCACTCCTGGCGATTTTCTGGGGCCGTATAACAATAACGTGGTGGGCAACGGTACGGCTCCCAATGGCGATCCGGTAACCGATATTTCGACCGATCAAACCGATGTGCCCACTCCCAGCCCAGACCCAGATGGCGATGGTGATCCAAGCAACAACAGCATTCCCACGGTGACCAATTTTGGGGCCGATCCAAACCTGCGGCTGGTCAAGCGCATTACTCGAGTCGATCGGAATGGGGTGCCTGTGCCGGGAATTAATGTGGGCCAGTTCGTCAACAACTCGGCCAGTGCCAATGCGCTCGATGCGGCAGGACTGACCCCGGTGGGGGTGGTGACGATCGCCCCGAATGTGCAGTTGCAAAATGGCGACGAGGTGGAGTACACGCTCTACTTCTTGTCGGATGGTTCTACTCCGGCCCTGAATGTGCAAATTTGCGACCAAATTCCCATCAACTCCAACTTTTTGCCCGATGGCTATGCCGCAGGGCAGGGAATTCAGTACCGGGCACCGGGCACGACTGCGCCTAGCAACCAAACTAATGCGGCGGATACGGATGCGAGTCGGTTCTTCTCGCCGTTGGCTCCGTTGCCCGATGTGTGTGGTCCCAATGAAAATAACGGTGCTGTGTTTGTGCAGGTGGGCAATGTGTCGGTGAATGGATTGGGCCTAGTGCGGTTTAGAACGCGCATTCCCTAACGGGGCGATCGCCCCCGGAAGTGACCCTGCACGCGTTCCCGCTTCGGGGTAGCATAGGGGGCGTGTTGGTTGAACCCAAGAAAAAAGGACGGTTATGACAGAGGCGCGGCTGGGTGTTGCGGTGTTGGGCACGGGATTTGGACAAAAGATTCACATCCCTGGGTTGCAGGCACACCATCGAACTCAGGTGGTGGCAGTGCAGCATCGCGATCGCGCCAAGGCCGAAGCGGTCGCCCAGGCCCACAAAATTCCCCATGCTTGCGCCACGATAGAGGAGGTGTTGGCTCTACCGGATGTGCAGGGGGTCAGCATTTCAACGCCGCCGTTTTTGCATTACCAGCAAGCGAAGCAGGTGTTGCAGGCGGGCAAACATGTGCTGCTCGAAAAGCCCACCACGCTGTCGGTGGCCGAGGCGAGAGAGTTGCAGGAGTTGGCGATCGCCCACAATGCCATTACAGCGTTAGATTTTGAGTTTCGGTTTGTGCCTGCGTGGCAGCGGTTCGCCGAACTGCTAGCCGAGGGCTTTGTCGGCCAACAGCGGTTCATCAAGATTGACTGGCTGGTGTCGGGCCGGGGCGATGCCTCGCGTCCCTGGAACTGGTATGCCCGAAAAGATCAGGGAGGGGGAGCGTTGGGGGCGCTGGGTTCCCACACGTTTGACTATGTGGCGTGGCTATTTGGCCCGGTGCGGCGGCTCAGCGGTCGGCTCAGCACGACCATCACCACCCGACCTGACCCGGCCACGGGCGAGCCAAAACCTGTGGATGCCGATGACACGGCAAATGTAATGCTGGAACTGGCGGATGGAACGCCCTGCCAAGTGGCGCTGAGTGCGGTGACGTTCAACGGGCGAGGCCACTGGGTAGAGGTGTATGGCGATCGCGGCACCTTGGTTCTTGGCAGCGATAACCAAAGTGACTATGTGCATGGCTTTAAACTGTGGGCTGCTCCGACGGGGAAACCCTTGGCTGAGGTCGAGATTCCGGAGCGATTGCAGTTTCCCAAAACCTATCCCGATGGACGCCTGGCTCCGTTTATTCGCGTGGTGGATCACTGGCTGATGGATATTGATCGAGGTCAGGCAACTGCTCCGTCTTTGCGAGAGGGCATTTATTCGCAACTGCTCATGGATTTGACGCACCAGTCGCATGAGGCTGGGCATTGGGTTGAGGTGCCCATGTAGTGAGCCATCTGTATGGACAAGGGATGAGGGCTGCGAAGTTGACGGTATGGCGTTAATCATTGCGGGCGATCGCAGCGGGGTTGGCAAAACGACCATCACACTGGCGCTGTTGGCCTATCTACAGCAGCAGCGGGCGGTGGTGCAGTCGTTTAAGGTCGGGCCAGACTACATTGATCCCATGTTTCATCGGGCGGTGACCGGGCGGCCCTGTCGCAACTTAGACCCGGTGCTCACCTCAGAAGCCTATGTGCAGCAGTGCTTTGCTCAGCATACGCAGGCGGTAGACTATGCTCTGGTAGAAGGGGTGATGGGCCTGTTTGATGGGGCTTCGGGTGTGGCGGATGTGGCCAGCACCGCCCACGTGGCGAAGCTGCTGAACCTGCCGGTTCTGCTGATTTTGGACTGTGCGCGCCTATCGCGATCGGTGGCGGCGATCGCCCATGGATATCGCAGTTTCGATCCGCAGGTATACCTTGCCGGAGTGGTGCTAAACCGAGTCGGTAGCGATCGACACCTCACCTTGCTAACCGAGGCGTTGGAGCCGCTCAACCTGCCGATTCTTGGAGTATTGCGCCGCCACGACGACATTACCCTGCCCGATCGCCATTTAGGTCTCGTTCCTACCGAGGAGCTGACCCAGTTTGCAACCGTGCGCGATCGCCTCGCCACCCTGGCCACCCACAGCTTCGACTGGCCCCAACTCCTCCCCCTCCTGTCTCTCCCGACTCCCCACTCCCAGTTCCCGACTCCCGATTCCCGACTCCCGATTCCCCCCTTCCCACTCTCCACTCCCCCACAAATCGCCATTGCCCGCGATCGCGCCTTCAACTTCTACTACCCCGAAAATTTGGAAGCGCTGCAACAAGCTGGCGCCGAGCTGGTGTTTTGGAGTCCGATGGAGGACACGCTGCCCGCCCCTGTGAGTGGACTCTACCTGGGCGGAGGTTTCCCAGAAATGTTTGCCGAATCCTTGGCAGAGAATGGAGGGGCGATCGCGGCAGTGCGGGCTGCGGTCGAGGCGGGTCTGCCTGTGTATGCCGAGTGCGGCGGGTTGATGTATTTGAGTCGGGCCATCGTCGATTTTGATGGTAAGCGATGGCCGATGGTGGGCTGTCTGCCAACCGAAGCCCACATGGGCAAGCGACTGACGTTGGGATATCGACGGGCGATCGCCCAGGGGGATACTCCCTTGCTCAAGGCGGGTGCTACCGTATGGGGCCACGAGTTTCATCGCTCTAGCCTCAATGCTGAGCCAGCCCAACCGCTCTACCAACTTCGGGGTTATGACCCACACTCCGCCGCCTATGACGAAGGTTGGCAATACCGGCAGGTGCATGCGTCCTATGTGCATTTGCATTGGGGGGCAATGCCAGACGTTCCCGCTCGGTGGCTGGCCAAATGCGCACAGTTTCAGTCGCAGCATCTTGAAGGCCACCCAAAACCCGCACGCTGAACTGGCCTCTTAGCGATGGATGGAGCCGCTGGAGTGAATCGTTGGGCTGGATGGATTCGGCGGGATTGGGCGATCGCGCTGAATTTGCGCATAAAACACCCCCATGAACAGCGCAAACGCATAAATCAGGATGCCGAGCTGATATACCGTACCGCCAATAAGCTGGTCGTGGGGCAGCAACCGCAAATCCAACAGAATAAAATGCCAATCGTGCAGGACCCCTTCGCCCCCCAGCAGCGGCAGCATCCGATTCTGTGCATCTTTGATGTAAATGGACACATCCCAAAAGTTCTCACCTAGCCAGCACAGGGCAACGGCGGCAGCATAGGGCTGGCGGGTTTGCCAAAAGTAGGCGGCAATGCCACCAGGCACCAACCCCTGCATGAGGGAACCGCCCAGCAAATGCATCAATCGCCCAAATGGCAAAAACAGCATGTGCCCCGCTTCGTGAAAAATGAGGTTCACCCCATGCAAAAAACCCATCAGCCAATTCACGCCGTTGATGAAGTCGCTGACGGTGTAAGAGGGCGCGTTCATCACCCCGTAGATCAGCAAAAAGCTGATGAACCCCAGCTTGAGCGGGTCAAATTTGAAGGTCCATTCGGCGGGCGGGGATGCGTGGGAGGGTGGCTGAGAACTGGTGAGCAGGGGCGATCGCTCGATGGAGGAAGCGCTGTCAGGTGGGGCAGGTGGGGCAGGTGTGGATGATTGTTTGGGGTTGGGTGAGGTGAGCGGCACGGTTTCGTGCCAGTGGGTGCAACCAGACGCATCCTGCCCGGTAACTTCGATGCGATGCAGAGTGGGATGGTGCCAGGTGTCGATTTCGCGTTGCAGCAACACGGTGGCGGTAAAGGGCTCGGGCGGTGGCTCGCTACGTAGGGTGATGTGGAGATGGGTGGCTTCTTGCTCGATGTGGACGGTGTAGTGCTTGTGGGCTACGGCGCGAGTGAGCAGATGGGCGATCGCCCCCCGGTCGTTCAGTTGGGCCAGGGTTTTGAGTAGGGCTTGGGGTTGGGTCGAGTAGTGCTCATTCCACAGAATGAGCGAATCGCCGCTGCGGTGTCCTTGCAGATGGACTGTGTGAAAGGCTGAGCTTTGCAACTGCACCAAGCCCCGCAAAATGAGGGGCGCAACAAGGGTTAAGTCTGGAACAGGGTCGGCGGCCAGGGTAATCCACAGGTATCCCTGTTCGACTGCAACCTTGGCAGAAATGCAGTACGGCTGTAGCGCTTGGTTCAGCAATTGGGCGATCGCATCGGGGTCTCCGGCCTGGGCGAGCGATCGTAGGGGGCGGGTCATGCGGTCACCTCCGGGTGGGCTGGCCTACCAAACATTCATCCGGCCTTATCGTACCCAAATCCGGAGGCCGCTTCTAGGCAATGCTGCCTCGCTTGCGCGCTTCTTTATACGAGGTGCCAATATTGCGAAGCCCAGCCCGTATCATTTGCTGCTCCAGCAGGGCAAAAAAACGAGCGCGATCGCCACCTCGCACCACCGCTTGGTTGTGGGCTTCTGCTAGGGCCACGGGATAGCCATACCCTTTTTGCACCTGAGCCATGGTTAAGCTGAGGGCCGTGTTCAGCAGGTCGGCATCTTCGGCAACCCAAGCGGGAAACTCTACCCGAGCGACCTCGGCCCCCATATGCACGTAGCAAAAGTAGACGTGATGCGCTTCGTAGCAGTCCAAAATTTTGGCAGAACTGCGCCAGAGGGCGCTGCGCTGGCCGGGTTCTAGCAACAACTCCCACATGGCAGTATCGCGCAGGGGGGCAAAGACCTGGCAGGGGGCACCATCGGTTTGGCCGGGGCAGTGGGTTTGGCAGTCGGGCTGCGGTCTGGGGCAGGTGTGCAGCCGCAAAAAATTGAGCGCTTCTCCGCTGCGGGCGGCGCTGAGGTAGCCAACCAGCGGGATGTGCTGGGCTTGCAATTGACTCCAAGCAGCCAAAATGGGCGACAAAATGCGATCGCGCGCTTCATTGGGTAAGCCTTCCAAAAACCAGTGGATGAGAGAGCCATCCACCATGGCGATCGCCGGATGACCGATACGAGAGGCGGCCGGGGAGGAACCTGTTTGAGCCTTACTCACGAGATCGCCCAGTTCGGCAAGAACTACCGCCTCGGAAACAGTTCTGCGATAGCCCATCCACTCCTCGGTGCGAATGCCCCACTGCCGCGCGCTATAGAGGTCTTCGGCTCGGTAAAAGACTTCGGGCAAGCTGTCCAGCAAGGGATGGCGGTTTTGCCCATAGTGCAGCACCACGCGCCCGACATTGATGAGGTAGCAGTAGGCAATTTCATGATGGCTGGGGGCAATTTGGGAGCCATCGGTGGCGAGGACGGTATGGATGGGCGGCGCGGCTACAATTTGACGGCTCGTATCCAATGGCTCGATGGGTTCCGCAGAGGCAAACCCCAGGCGATCGCGCCACTGGTTCTGCAAATCCACCAGTTCGGGCTGGCGATCGCGTGCTTCTTGCAACAGCCGTTGAGCCAGTTCCAGCCGTTTGCGGGCGGCGGTGGCTTCGTTGGTGAGGTGTTGGCCAATATCTTGGAGTTGGCGAGCAAGCTGAACCAAATCGAGCATGGAGCAATTTCCCAAAACCCTGGTCAAATGGTAGCCCGAAGTTATCTAAGAATACAAATGTTTTAGTTTTGGCCGATGGATGAGCGCACTGTTGAGCAATCGTAAAGCCGGATGAACAGGTTCGATGGATTATGTAACGCACAGGGGCAAAATAGGGACGAACTGAAATGGACGGTATATAGTTTCGGATAGTGGTTTCCTGGTGTGGCAATGGAGTATAAACCCCAAGCTCGTGTGCTGTGGTTGCAGGTGTGGGCGTTGGCAGCCGTGCAAGGGGCGATCGCGCTTATGTGGGTGATCTACAACCTGTACATCCCACAATTGCTCACGGCAGTGGGCGTTTCTGCCGTTCTCGCTGGGGTGCTCATTTTGATTGAGAATGGGCTGTCAGCATTGATGGAACCACTCATGGGCAATTTTTCGGATCGGGCGCAGCGGTGGGTGGGTAGCCGCTTTCCCTTTATTTCGGCGGGGGTGGCGCTCACATCGGTCCTGTTTTTGGGGTTGCCCGCGATCGCCATTTTTGGAGCCAATTCGCCCATTGCCCGCTGGGTGCTTATTTTTATTGCGATCGCCTGGGCCTTGGCGATGACGGTGTTTCGCAGTCCAGCACTGTCACTTTTGGGCCGCTATGCGATCGGAACGAATTTGTCCCAGGCGGCGAGCATTTTGACGCTGGTGGGTGCGGTGGTGGGTGCGGTGGCTCCCTTTGCTAGCGAGCGGTTGGTGCAGCTGGGCGCGCCGCTCACCTTTGGCTTGGGAACGGGGGTTCTGTTGGGCTCGGCGGCGGTGCTGCGGGCCGTGCATCCACCAGAGCCGATGCTTGTCACCTCGTCGGTTCCGGGGAGCGATCGCATTCGCTGGCGATTTTTGCTGGGGCGATTGGTCGGCCTGTTTTGCGTGGGAATGGGAGTTGCGGTAGGGTTTCGCCTGATGATGCAGGTATTTCCAGCGGTGTTGAGCCAGTTGCCCAATGCCGACGACCGCATGATTTTGGCGCTGATTTTTGTGGCGATCGCCATTACGGCCATTCCCGCTGGCACCCTGGCAACCCGCCTGGGCAATGTTCGCGCCCTGTTGTTGGGATTGAGCGCGATCGCCGTCTGTGTTTTGCTCTTGCTGATGGTGCGAAATGTGGCAGTTGCGGCAATATTGGCGATCGCGCTTGGAGCTTGCTTTAGCCTGGTTTCCAACGGCAGCTTACCCTTCGCCTTGTCCCTAGTGCCGCCCAACAAAGCCGGGCTTGGCACTGGCACCTACTTTGGTGGAGCCGCAATCGGCACGTCGATTTTCTTCAGCCGCTTTGGCAACCTGCCCACCACCTCCGGCATCATCGTCGGGGCGATCGCCTACGCCTTTGCCGCCGCATGCGTACTGTTGGTCAGTCGGGAATAGAGGTTAGGGGCTAGGGATTAGGATTTAGGGACTAGGGAAAAACGGGAGTGGGGAGTGGGGAAAGACAGGCAAGAGTAACCTCGCATAGCGTTAGCGCCGCTAATGCCGCCATTCAGCAAACCCCTACTCCCTACTTCCTCCCCTAGTCCCTAACCCCTACTCCCTACATTCGAACGTTCCGCAAGTTCTTGCGCGGGTCTTCGGTGCGGGCGGCACGGATTTTTTCGTACAGTTCTTTTTCGGTGGGGTTGAGGTCTTTGGGTGGGGTGATGACGACTTTCACCATTTGGTCGCCGCGATCGCCTTTGGGGCTGACCCAACCTTTGCCTCGTAGCCGCAGTGTTTGCCCAGAGCGAATTCCAGCGGGGATATTCATGGTCACCATGCCGTCGGGGGTGGGTACTTCAATAGCGGCACCCAGTACGGCTTCATCGGGGGCGATCGCCACATCGCAGGTCAAGTTGTCGCCCTCAAACTTAAAGAAAGGGTGGGCTTGAATATCGATTTTGAGATAGAGGTCGCCGCGTTGACCATTGGCATAGGGGCTGCGCTGGCCTTTGCCCCGAATGCGAATTTTGCTGCCGGGTTTGGCCCCAGCCGGAATGCGCACCTCAATGACCTCGTTGCCCAGGCTGAGCCGTTTTTGCACTCCGTGAAAGGCTTCCGACAGGGTCAGCGTAAAGTTGGATTCCAGGTCAGCTCCAGCGGTGCCCGAACCGCCTGTTGTGTCAAATCCAAAGCCGCTGTAGCCCGGCCGCTGCTGCCCGTAGGACTGGCTATAGGATTGGCCGTAGGGTGAGCCTCCGGCTCCTGGCCCACCAAACCGTCCCAATAGCTCGTTAATAAATTCCTCAAACGAGGTGTATTGGCCAAAATCAAATCCGCCAAGGTCGGGTGCGCCAGTCCCACCGGGCGAGAAGCCGCCTGCCTGCTTCCAGTACTGACCAAACTGGTCGTACTTGCGCCGCTTGTCTACATCAGATAGGACTTCGTAGGCTTCGTTGATTTCTTTGAACCGGGCTTCTGCTGCCTGGTTGCCAGGGTTGAGGTCGGGATGGTGCTGACGCGCCAATTTGCGAAACGCTCGCTTGATTTCGTCGGGCGAAGCAGTTTTGGCCACTCCCAAAATGGCGTAATAATCTTTGAAATCAGTCGAGGCCATTCACGACATCTCCTGGAATTTGGACGTAGTGTTCACAGAGATAAGGATGGGCGATCGCCCGCTAGCAATCTAGAAATCTCTAGGGTGACTAGAGACGGTATTGAGCCCACACAATGCATCCAGATGGTTGGTGCTTGTTAGTTTATGCTAATCCAACCCTACCAAAGCTTTAGCAAACTGGAAGTTCGGTTGGGGAGTTTGTAAGGGCGAGATTTCCCTACCTGAGAGAGGGTGTGGCTGGGTTTTGCGGTTGAAAGAAGGCCAGGGGCCACGGTTCTCTTGAATCAACGCAGCGAATGAGGCGATCGCACCCATCCAGCACATTGGGGGGTGCCCCCACAAGCCGTCGATGCATGCGGGCAATCACAGCTTCGGGTACCTGGCGTGGGCGATCGCCATTGCGCTGCAAGCACACCTGCAACGGTACATCCAGCCATAGGCCAGTCACTGTCACAAATCCCAACTCGCGGCCTCGGCGCAAAATTCGTCGCCGCTCTCTGCGAACCACGTTGGTGGCATCGTAAATCACGGACTGATGAGTTTGCACGGCTTCAGCCAACTGGCGCTGCACCTCTCGCCATATGACTGGCCACGCCCCCTGTATCGCCTCATCCCCAAACTTTTGTGCCCGAATCGCATCGGTAGAGACGATGGGCCAACCCGTTGCGCCGGCCAGCTGCTGCGCCAGGGTTGACTTGCCACTCCCCGGCAGGCCAATCATCACCACCAGTTCTGGTATGGCTGCTTGAGTCATGGATGCCTAAGCCTGAGCATCAATTAGCGCTGCACCAATTTCAAAAACACGTCGGTCAAGGTGGCCTGATCTTTTTCGACACTGACCAGCGGTAATGGATTGAGAATCGCCATGACGGAATATAGCAGACTGCTATCGCGCACAATCACGGTGCGATCGCTGACTACAATACCCAAGGCATCGAGTTTGCTCTGCCGCTGCTCATCTATCTCGGCATCCAGTTCAATGCGGTAGGCCGTGCCTGCAAACTGGCGAATTAGCTCGCTGGTGGGCTCCTCAGCAATGATTTCACCTCGCTGAATGATGGCGACGCGATCGCTTAATTCCTCGGCAATATCCAACTGGTGCGTCGTCAGCAAAATGGCACGACCTTCGGCAGCAATCTCCCGCACTAGACTTTTCACATGCTGAGTGGCTTCAACATCCAGCCCTAAGGTAGGTTCATCCAGCAGTAGTAGTTGCGGGTCGTGAATCAGAGAAACGGCGATCGCTAGCTTTTGCTGCATCCCGCGCGAGAGCGCCTGCACCACGGTTTTGCGCTTTTCCATCAGCCCAAACCGTTCCAACAACTGCATGCCCCGCTGCTGAGCCACCCGCCGCGACAGCCCCCGCAACACCCCAAAGTATTCCAAATTTTCGGCAGCGGTCAGCCGCCAGTAAAGGTTGCGGTTCCCCTCCAGCACGGCTCCCAAGCCCCGCAGCGCCCGATTGTCGCGATGGGGATTGCGTCCCGCGATGGTGACATGGCCCTTATCCGGCAAAATTAGCCCTGCAATCATTTTGATGGTGGTGGTTTTGCCTGCGCCGTTTGGCCCCAAAAAGGCCAACACCTCGCCCCCATCCAGCCGCAGCGATACATCGCGCACCGCCGTAATTTCTTTCCCTTTTTCGCGATAGCTTTTCCGAAGGTTCTGCGCTTCAAGAACCTGCATAGTCACACTCATGAACCACGCCTTCTATTGTGACGCAAGTGCCCTGCCAAACTCCGCCCATCTGAAGATGGCCAGACTGACGCAGGTGAAGGATGTTTGGAGCGTTAAGTGCTCCAAACATCCTTCAACCCCCTGGTTTTTCGAATGCAGTGCGTCAGTCCTAATGGCATCAAAATAGACAATAGGACTGTCGAATTTTGGTGGGGTTAGATGAACTATCGAATTCGGTTGGCGCGGTTGGAGGAACTGCCTGCCTTTAACGCGATTGAAAGGGCGGCTGCTCAGCGGTTTTGCGGCACCGCTTTTGCATTTATTGCTAGCAGTGAACCCATGCCTGAAGCGGCGATCGCACCCTATATTCACCAAGGTCGTGCCTGGGTTGCTGTAGATAAAGCGGATGAGCCCGTGGGTTGGGCGATCGCTCAAGTATTGGGCCAGCAAGCGCATCTTTAAGGAATTGGATGTGTTGCCAGCGCACGGTCGTCAGGGACTGGGACGAGCATTGGTGGAAACGGTGTGCCAGTGGGCACAGCAGCAGGGCTGTCAGGAAATGACTCTATCCACCTTTCGTGATATTCCCTGGAATGCACCGTTCTATGCCAAGCTGGGCTTTCGTTTGATGGATGATTCGGCCCTCACGCCTGCTCTGAGAGAAATTCAACAGCAAGAAGCAGACTACGGATTACCCATTGACGATCGCGTGTTTATGAGCCGAATTTTGGGCTAACAGTGTTGAGCTAGGGTTGCACCCTAAGGCGAACTAGTCGCCACCAACGTTGATGCCGCTTCCCGAAACTTCGGCCCCTGCCAGGTTAATGTTGGTCAAAATGGCTCCGTCAGTTTCGGCATTGTAAACAACGGCCCCAGCCATATTCACCGCTGTCAGGTCGGCATCGTTGAACACCGCATTCGTTGCAAAAGCTCCGGCGAGGTTGGCTCCGGTGAGGTCTGCTCCAGTTAGATCTGCACCTTCCAGGTTGGCGTTCGATAGGTTGGTGCCCCGCAGGTTTGCGTTGCGCAGGTCGGCCCCGATCAGATGTTGGCCGGTTAGGTCAATGCCACTGAGGTCGCAGTTGGCACAGGCTCCCGTCATGAGCAGTTGCTCGGTATGCAATGGGTTATCGGCTTGGGCTGGCAACGGCAACACAACTGAAGTGAAAAGTGCCATTGCAGCGACAGCAGTTTTAATGTTCATAATCGCCTCCAAATGGAGCGTCAGTCGGGTTTTTGAACCCTACTTTTAGGATGACATAGGGCGATCGCCCTGTCGTCATGCCATCGAATGAGTTGGATTGCCCCAACCGAACCATTACAATTAGTAAAGTTCCGCCTTGTGGGCGATCTCTTCGCAATTGGTGCGGCTCGGTACGCTATGTTTCAAGACCTATTTCCATTTCGGTTCCATGTGGATGCAGCAACGGTTGCGGCCATTGGGCTGTGGTCGCTAGCACTCTATTTGGGGTTTTCGCCTGTAAGCGATTGGGTGATTCACCAACTTGAGCGCTGGTTCAACTATGCCGAGCGATCGCTTTACACCAGCCAAGATGAATTTGAGAAAACTAAAGCCGCCCGCGAATCCCAAAATGCTTTCTATGCGTCGCTATTTAGCATCGTGCCGTTTTTAATTACTGGTGGATTGCTGAACTATGGCGTAGAGCTGAGCTTGGGACGAAGCTGGGCTTTAAGTGTCGGAATGATTGTATGCTTGGGTGCTGGAGTATACGAACTGGGACGACGCGCCGGACAGCACGACGAAAGTTAGCGAATTAGGTAGAACCACCCCAAGTTGAGAAGGGATTTGGCCCCTGGCACACGCTACGTCCTTTCGATTGATAAAATTTTGTACGGTCAAGCGATTTTGGGTTTCGCGCAATTCCCTTTAGTAAAAGCAGTAAAAGCAAACGTTTCACCATGAGCAATTCCGAGCGCCGTCCTCTGTTAGATTTTGAAAAGCCATTGACCGAGTTGGAGTCACGCATCATTCAAATTCGGGACTTGGCAGAAGAGAACGAAGTCGATGTTTCAGACGAAATTCGTAAGCTAGAGGCTCGGGCGGCGCAATTGCGTCAAGACATCTTTCAGAATTTGACTCCGGCTCAGCGGCTCCAGGTGGCGCGGCATCCTCGTCGTCCCAGCACTCTGGACTACATCCAGGCCATGACGGATGAGTGGTTTGAGCTACATGGCGATCGCTCCACCGGCATTGATGACAAAGCGTTGGTCGGTGGCGTTGGGCGGATGGCGGGTCGTCCGGTGGTGCTGTTGGGGCATCAAAAAGGCCGCGATACCAAAGATAATGTGGCGCGCAACTTTGGCATGGCTTCCCCAGGTGGCTACCGCAAAGCCATGCGCTTGATGAACCACGCCAACCGATTTCAAATGCCCGTCCTCACGTTTATTGATACGCCGGGTGCCTATGCTGGGGTAGAAGCTGAACGGTTGGGGCAGGGCGAAGCGATCGCCTATAACCTGCGAGAAATGTTTCGACTGGATGTGCCCATCATCTCCACGGTGATTGGTGAAGGCGGTTCGGGTGGTGCGCTGGGAATTGGCGTGGGCGATCGCCTTATGATGTTTGAGCATTCTGTATACACCGTGGCTAGTCCCGAAGCCTGTGCCGCCATCTTGTGGAAAGATGCTGGCAAAGCGCCCCAGGCTGCCGAAGCGCTTCGCATTACCGCACAGGATTTGCAATACCTGGGCATTATTGATGACATTTTGCCAGAGCCAATTGGTGGAGCGCACTCCGATCCATTGGCCGCTGCCGCAACGCTAAAAAATGCCATTTTGAAAAACTTGGCCGACCTCGATGCTCTTTCACCAACTCAGCGCAAAGAGCAGCGGTACCAAAAATTCCGGCAGATTGGTATGTTTGCCGAGGCGTCTGCCTAGACCGTGAGATTGAGGAATTGCGACCGTTTTGAGCGCATGGTTGCGTCCGCCTCGCATCGCCGAAGTTTGGTGCGATGGTTCGATCGGATGATTTGCGGTTGCTGTGTGAGTATCAACATTCTGGCTTGCATGGATGACTTTGCATAGATGGCCTTTGCGCCCTGTTTCTTTTGGGCCGTGCTTTCTGCGAACCGTGCTTCTGTGCAATTTGTCTTGCTTAACTATTGATATCCGTAATCATGGGAGGGAGGAAATCGCTCAATTGAAAATGCAGTCGCCTAAATACAGATGTTATAATCGCTTTTGTTAACAAGTTTTAACGATTTATCATTTTTCCTTTGAGGGTGGCTCCGGTACCAACAGGCTGAGCACTTCGCTGTTTCCTTTTGGACGTTGGTATCCCTGCTGGTGAGCCAATATGTTATTCCTCGCTCGTCGCCTGCAAATGGTTTGCAATGGTGGACAAGCGTTCAGAGAGTTTTTCCGAGACTAATGGTTTTGCCGTTTCGTTTGGGTTCAGGATGCCTGATTAACGTGTGATGCTGCGGTTGTTTGATAGATTCGTCCGTCCTACGCTGAGTCTGGCTGAGTCTGTACAAATATCTCCCGTGGCTCCAGGCTTTGCAAGGGTTGATTGCATTCACGCAAGCATCATCACCGATTCAAAAAAACTGTCATTGTTGATTGTTCACTGAGGATTTGTTGCGTTCATGACCTCCTCAAAATCTCTTCGTGCCTTAGTTACTGGAGCCAGTAGTGGTATTGGTAAGGCAACGGCTCTCGCGTTTGCGCAAGCAGGTATTCATCTAGCACTCGTTGGGCGATCGCGCGAGCGGTTAGACTCCGTTGTCCAAGAGGCCAGTGCATTTGGCGTGACCGTAAAACCCTACGAGGTTGATTTGGCGGATCTCGCTCATGTGAAAGAAAAGATTGAGGCGATCGTAGTTGACTTTGGGCCTGTTGACCTGTTGGTGAATAATGCAGGCATGGGCTACACGGGTGAGCTGCTCACCACCTCCTTGGCCGATTGGCAGCAAGCGCTCAACCTCAATCTAACCAGTGTATTTTTGTGCATTCAGGCGGTGCTGCCCAGCATGCGGCAGCGTGGCCAAGGCACGATTCTCAATATTGCGTCTGTGGCTGGATATCAAGCGTTTCCGGGTTGGGGAGCCTACAACGTCAGCAAGGCTGGGCTCGTTTCCCTCTCCAAAACGCTTGCCGCCGAAGAACGCGCTCATGGTATTCGGGTGTCCATTATTAGTCCCGGTGCTGTGAATACTGCTATTTGGGATACCGACACGGTTCAGGCCGACTTCGATCGCTCGAAGATGATGACCCCTGAAACCGTGGCCCAAACGATTCTCTACGCTGCTCTGCTTCCACCCGGAGCAGTGATTGAGGAGCTCATGCTGCTTCCCAGCGCCGGAACGCTCTAGGGTCGTCACGTTTGTTACAACTGCAGATACTTCGAGATTTACTTTATGACTACTGCGTCTTCTAATGGTTCGAACCAAGCTCTGGCTAACAATGGCGCGATCGCCACTGGCTCTGATGTGAAACCAGACACCAAGGCGATCGATGTTCGTCCCGATCGCTCTACCACCCCACTCGCTGCACCCCATGGTCGAGTTGAGGTCGGCATGGATGAAATGATGGAATCGGTGCGCACCATGCTGTTAGCGGTGGGTGAAGATCCAGAGCGTGAAGGATTGCTCAAAACTCCCAAGCGCGTTGCAGAAGCCATGCAGTTTTTGACCAGTGGCTACAACCAATCCTTGGAATCTTTGGTGAATGGGGCCATCTTCGACGAAGGCCACAACGAAATGGTGTTGGTACGCGACATCAATTTCTTCAGCCTATGTGAGCACCACATGCTGCCCTTTATGGGCCGTGCCCATGTGGCGTACATTCCCAACCAAAAGGTGGTAGGCCTTAGTAAACTTGCCCGCATTGTGGAGATGTATTCTCGTCGCTTGCAGGTGCAGGAGCGCCTGACTCGCCAAGTGGCCGAAGCCATTCAAGAAATTCTGGAGCCTCAAGGGGTTGCGGTGGTGATGGAAGCCACACACATGTGTATGGTCATGCGTGGTGTGCAAAAGCCTGGCTCTTGGACGGTCACTAGCGCCATGATCGGCTCTTTCCAAGAAGATCAGCGTACTCGCGAAGAATTTCTGAGCTTGATTCGTCATCAGCCTGCTTTCTTCTAACAGGCGTGGCTTCATCGTAGTCTAATGTCAGTTTTGGATAAGGGCATTTCTGAGGTTTGCGCGTCGCGCAAACCTCAGAAATGCCCATTTTTGCTTATCCAAAACTCAGGTTCTGTTAAATAATGGTTGCCTACCAACTGAAGTTTGGACTAAGGCAGTAGGAGCAGGTGGAAATCGCTCAACCACTTTCGTGAGTTGAGCAGGATGACAGAGAAGGCCGAAATCAGGACTTTACGCAGCAGGTACAGTCGTTGATTTCGGTACCTTCTTAGCCTGTTTGCGGTTGCGGGCTCGTTTTTTGACCGTTGGGTAGTGAGAACGAGGGGAAGGGCAGTGCCCAGTAGCACGGCCGGGTGATTTTCCACGGGGTTTGGGCGCTTTTGCGGGAGTACCAATCGCAACTAAAATGCTGGCGAATCCCTGAACAATGCGGCCTGGAGCTAGTTTATCTTGGGGAGACTGCCAGGGGAAAGGAGTATCTATACACTCATTGCGAGCCAGCCACAACTGCCAGGTCATCAACACCACCAACAAGCTCCACCGCTCTAAGGCCGGGTTGGAACTCAGTTGGGGTTGGGTCCAATGTAATCGTTGCTTGGCCAAGCGATACCAATGCTCCAGGGCAAAGCGCCGCAGGTAGATGCGCCAAAGTCCCTGTAACCCCGGCCAGGTCTGACCCAACCAGGCCAACCACAGCACCTGAAACTTGCGCTTGCGACCGACGGGTTCAATGACTTCGACTCGGATGATGTCCATATCGCGGTTGGGGGATTGTTTGAAGTGGAAGTGGCTCCACCGCATCAACTGCACTCGACCATAGTGAGGGTCATCCACTGCGATCGTCTCGGTCGCCTCTGGCCAACTCGTCGGGTCTTTGAACTTAAATTTCACGCCATGCTTACGGGGGGCCCCTCGTCCTCCATAGGCAGGAGGCACACCAAAGACACAGCGATTGGCCGCCAGACGCAGCAACAGGTCTGCTTCAATTACAGCCGTCTGATGCACAAACTTGGCATTGCCATAGCCTCGGTCATACACCGCTAACGGTCTGCGCTCCAGGTGCCGAGTCACGTGCTGTAACTGAAAGGCCGCCCGTTGCCCCGGTGTCTCAAAGCTGCTGATGCGCTCATGGCGTAATGGTAAGGCCCAACTCCCACTCTCCTCGGGAATCCACGCAAGCGTGCTATAACTTTGCCCGACGGCGCTCTTTTGCCGACTGTCGTGGTCAAAGATTCGGTCTTGGAGCGTCGCTGCATCGTGACGCGGCCAAAAGGTGCGGTCTCCAGCCAGGATGGGCTGCTCAGCCGTATCGACTCTCCTGGCGAGCTCCTGCATCAGTCTTGCTTGTGGCAAGCGACTATCGTGCAAGGCGGCATAGACACTGGACCATTGCCGCCGGAACACTGGACTTTGGCACAGGCCGACAAAGGACACGGTGCTGATGCTGGTTAATGCCGCATCCATTAACTCAAACACCGCATCTTTGGCTTTACCCAGTTGCTCGTATACACTCTGGCGAAATTGGCTGAGTTGTTCGAAGATCATCAGGTCAATGACAATTGGTATTTTCATTGACCTTACGGCAGTTGGTGCAAGCACTCACTGCCGTTTTCTCTCTCAGTTAGTCCAAAGTCCAGCTACTTATCAATTAACAAAAACATTAAAGGAGTTGTATGCACGACAACAGAAGGCTTTAATTTATTATTTTTTCTCTGTTTCGAATTCTTATATGAAATTCAAATAAATCTTCTCGCATTATTACTTGCAATATGGCAACGTGGTTTTTACTGTTTTGTAGACAGCTGATATCGACTTGAGAATCTATTTTGTAACTCAAGCTACCGTTCGAAAAGCGTCCGTTTCTGTTAGTTATTCAATTTTGACCAATCAAGTTTGGCATTCCTAACGAAGGTTTTGTATGGATGCCAATGATTCTCGTAGACAAAACCTTTAAGTTGTTCATTTCAATACTCTGAGTGCTGTTGCAGGCTTCGTTTAGAACAGGTCTGTAATGGTTGTTCGTGCTGTGAAACTGTTTACTTTACGAACTCGATTTCGTTCAAACCAACTGCATAGCAATTCATGTCTGTTCTTGTGGGTGCGATCGCTCTTACCGATATCCACACACTGGAGAAAACCGATGGTTTTGGAATTGATTTTCGCAGCTCGTCGAAAGGAAAACTCTCCTTCCAATAGGGATCGCAACCTATCGAATTGGGAATTTTGTTTGCTAATAGCCATATTGGCCGTCTTCCTAATCACCGTTACAGCACTATCGGCACATCTCTGGCCCGTATGGATGGATGAGGTGCTGTTGACTGATCCTGCGGCCAATCTTTTCCTGGGCCATGGATTCACATCATCAGCTTGGTATTATCAGCCCCGGGATGAGTTTTGGGCCTGTAATGCACCGCTGTATGCCCTGCTGTTGTTTGTTTGGCTCAAACTGTTTGGCTTGCACATTACTACAACGCGGCTGTTCAATTACCTTTTCATTTCCCTGGCGATCGGGTTGATATGGTGGTCTGTTAAACGGCTCAAATTGGTTGCAACGATGCGCGATCGCTTCATTCTGCTTGGCCTAATTCTCCTCAGCTATGGAGTGAGTTTCAATTATTTGTCGGGGCGCTATGACTGTTTGGCCATTGTTCTCTTTTCTGCCCTCCTGTTGGCTTACACATTCGCCCCTTCATTGCCTCGAACCATCGCTTTAATTGGAATCGGCTTTTTCATTCCACTATCGGGGTTTCACCTGGTTCCCTATGTAGCCATTTTGGCCGCTATGCTCTTTCCATTTTTGGGCAAACCCATGCTCAAGCCATTCGTTCAGGTAGTAGTGGGAATAACATTGGGGCTGATAGCAGCCGTTGCTCTTTATTCATCCTATGGGGTGCTAGATACCTTCATTGAAACAGTCGGTGGACATACGCTCAGCGGGCTGAACATTGTTCCCGATTCGGCCAAAGATGCCAGCGTCACCCAGAAGATGCTGTTTGTTTTGATGAATATCATCCCAATTCTTGAGGAGCGGTTCCGGGGAATTGTTACTTGGTATGTTCAGGATGGTAGCTTCTTGTTGCTGATGGGAGCGGCGATCGCTCTGGCATTCATCCAACGCTCAAACCGTCAGTTTCAATGGCGTTCCCCTTTGGGGTTTGGCTTGTTGGCAGGATTGGCAGTCCCTCTAGTAATGGGCCTGCTGCGTAACTATCCTGAATACTATGCCTGGATGGCCATTATTCCTCTCAGCATCGGCATTGGCTCAACCTTAGCCGGATTCCAACACTCGTTACTACGCCGCTCAGGCAGCTTGGTTGTTGTTATCTTACTGCTCGCTTCTGGTGTTCCTGGTTTGCCTAGATATTTAGTGCCGAGTTTATGGCACTGGCAAGATCGTAACTATGAGCGGGTTGAACAGTTTGTGCAAGCCCACATCAGCCCTCAAGAGTTTGTGTATAGTGATTTTGCCCCGTACTATGCCATTCGTAAGCGTGTAGAAACGGTTCTGTTTCCAACTTACTTGGATGTCATGACGGATGAGGAGAAAAGTGAGGTCTCCACACTGATTTTGGACTTGGGTCAGCGCCATGAAAACTATCAAAATATTGGATTGTTCGATCGCTTGGGAGGAGACTGGTATGAAACCAATGCCGTTCTAAACACTAGCCAGTTCGAATTACGGATATTTCGCCGCCAGTCGGCTATTAGCGATGGAAAGATGCCTCTTCTGAGCCACCGTGAGCGACTGCCGTCATAATGAGAATGCCAGTTTTAGCTAGGGGCTGTGGCTCAACTAAAACTAACGTTAACTCAGACAAAATCTTCATCCACCAAGGGAAAGGGGAAGGGCGATCGCCCTTCCCCTTTCCCTTGGGAAATAGCCAAACAGATTAAATGATCATTCCGTCTGGAATCGTTGCATTCTTAAACACCACGACAATGCCGTTGCGAATGTAGAAGCCAAGGTCTTCACGCTCAGCCGATTCAACTCGGTCTTTGTTGATGATTTGTACATCACAACCAATGCGTGCGTTTTTATCGATAATGGCGCGACGAACAGTGCTATTGGCCCCAATGCCGATTGGGATCTTGCCCTGATCGCAATTGCTTTGACGCTCGGCCATCGGTTGGTAATAGTCCGAGCCCATAATCAAGCTATCTTCGACTACGGCTCCAGCCTCAACCCGAGAGCGAATTCCCAGAATGGAGTGATGCACGCGGCAATCCTTCAGAATGCAGCCTTCGCTGATCATCGACTCGCTGACATTCGCATTCAGAATCTTGGACGGTGGCAGGTAGCGACCGCGCGTATAGATGGGAGCCTTCTCGTCGTAAAAACTGAAGGCTGGCTGCGGTTGCTTGGTCAGCGATAGGTTGGCTTCGTAGAAGGCTTCAATGGTTCCAATGTCTTCCCAGTAGCCATTAAACAAGTACGCCTGAATGTTGTACTTTCCGGCTGAGTTGGGAATGATTTCCTTACCAAAGTCTGTTTGCTCTGGCCCACCCCGCAGTAAATCAAACAGCACCTGGCGTTTGAACACATAGATGCCCATTGAGGCAATGTAAGGATTTTCCTTGGCCTGATCGCCAGAAAGCCCCAAAACGGTGGTATCCACCTGCATTTGCTTTAGACTGTCGCCTTTAGGTTTTTCTGAGAAATCGACTACTCGACCCGAGTCGTCAATCTTCATCAAGCCAAAGTCAGACGCGCGACGCTCATCCATGGGCACCACCGAAATGGTGATGTCGGCGTTGGTTTCACGATGCCGACGAATGAAGTCGCTGTAGTCCATCCGATAAAGATGGTCGCCAGAAAGAATCAAATATTCATCAACATCAAATTCTTCAAACAGCCAGAGGTATTGGCGCACAGCATCGGCAGTACCTTGAAACCAGTTGGGGTTTTCGGAGGTGAGTTGCGCTGCCAAAATTTCGACAAACCCTTCGTGCAGTCCCGAGAAGCTATAAGTTCGCGAGATATGGCGATTGAGAGAAGCAGAGTTAAATTGCGTTAGAACGTAGATTTTATAAATATCTGAATTGATACAGTTGCTCACCGGAACATCGATGAGCCGATACTTGCCTGCGAGAGGAACCGCAGGTTTTGCGCGAAGTTTGGTTAGGGGATAGAGGCGGCTGCCTGCTCCTCCACCCAGGATGATGGCTAATACCCGTTTCACAATACCCTCTTAACTATGGCTTAATGGCTAACTGCTTCCAAGTCCAGTGTGGTATGCAGTGGCACAGTTTGCAAGGGGATTGAGGCATAAATTCGGCTGGAATTTTATAAAACGCAACGTTACAAATCTCCCCCCTAGGGAAGGTTCAGTTCCATTTCTTTTGCTGAGGGATAAACAGTAGGTGCCATTGGCGCGATACGGCGATAAACTGTGGCATTTGGCCCTGGCCTGAATCGAGGACTGCATGGAAACTGTATCGACTGATGCTTTTCAAAATGGTTGAAGTCGGGCGGGCTGAACCCATGGGCTGTGGATGGTTGGCTGTTGATGGCGCTGTGGCCTAGAAGTTTTTTGGGGATGGGTGGAAGCCGTGGTGGATGAATGCGGATATGGTGCGATCGCTCATCCGAATCTAGCCTGCCGCGTTTGTGATGGATGTAGGAGGCAAAGCACCCTACATCCATCTCTCCGCAATACCAATGGTTGGATGCGGGGAACCTGCATTCGTTTTGAAGCCGCGAGATCTGACCAGTGCGCAAAAGGGCTAGAGATTGGCACTGACGGCGTTGGAGGGGACTTGGGTGTAGCCTCGGCTGTGTAAGTGGTGGCTCCAATTCCATTGCTCTAGCAGGAATTGTTTGGTGGCGAGGTAGCCGTTGCAGTAGAGGCGATCTTTTTCGGCGGAGCCCAGGTTAAACTGCGTGGCGGTAATGCCGGTGGTGTCGATGTTGACAACGCGACCCTGGCCATTTTCTCGTAAATGGTAGCGATCGCTGGCGTTCATCATGGTTTGCAGCATGCCCGAAAACAACGCCACGGCATTGTCGATAGAGTTGTTGTGAGTTTCGGGTCGCGCTTCACTGAGCCGAAAGCCAAAGGTGGGACAGCGCGGTGGGTTGCCACCGGGAGGCGCATCATAAATCCACAGGGGAAAGTTGCTTAAAATGCCGCCATCTACAATGGTGTAGTCGCCCAGTTTGCCAGGGGCAAAGAAGAAGGGAATGCTCATGGATAGGCGCACCGCTTCGGGTACAGAAAAGTCGCACTTATCGGCAAGGTTGAGCCGTTTTAGCAAATTTTGGTTGATGTCGCTGTCGAGGTCATCGGGAAGTACCAACATTTCGCCTCGGCTAATGTCGGAAATGACCACTTTTAGCGCCCGTTTTTCGTGCCAGTGGGTGTCTTCTTGATCGGCAGGGATGTTCCATCTCAAATCGTTGAAGGTGTTGAGGCGATCGCCCAGTGCTTTTTGAAGCCACGCTTTGAACGGTTCGGTGGAATATTGGCCTTGCTGCCGGGTAAACCACAGATTGGCGAGCAGCCACAGAGGGCGCTGCAAACTTTTTTCGGGAGAGCCGCTAAAGACAAAACGGCTCGTTTTCTTGGCTAGCAGTTCATCTTCATAGTCCAGCTGGCCAATGACAGATTCCAATTCTTCGATGGTGAGATCTGCTGCCACTAGAGCGGCGGTAATGGCCCCTGCCGAGGTGCCGGCCACTTTGCGCCATCGCAACCCTACCTCGCTAAAGCAGCGGAGCGCTCCCAAAAATGCAGTTCCCTTGACTCCGCCCCCTTCGAATACGGCATCGGCGTAGCGATGGCCATCAGGGGCGGTTGGCAGATTTGCAAGAATGTGGGCTTTTTCCTCGAGGGTTAACATCAGGCCGTTGCGATCGCGAACTTCTGCCGGATTCCAAATCGCCATAGTGGGCATCTCCTCCAAACGATTCTCCTCATCCTAGTCTGTAGGTAGACATTACCAGTAGTACTCAGATGGAGAATGACGAATGAGATATCGTGACGAGTGACCGCATTCAACCTACGCTTTCATCATTGCCATGGCTATTCACACCCCCGACTGGGTAAAGCACGCGGTGTTTTACCAAATTTTTCCGGATCGATTTGCCAAAGGTAAGCCACCCGCAAACTTGCCTCTGTCTCCGGTGCAAACTAGTGATGTGCCGTTGGAACTGTGGGACTCCCCTCCTACGATTCAAGGGTATAAAGGCGGCAACCTGTGGGGCGTAATTGACCAACTCGACTATTTGGTCGAGTTGGGAATTACAGCCATTTACTTTACGCCCGTGTTTCAGTCGGCGTGCAACCATCGCTACCACACCCATGATTACTATCAGGTCGACCCATTGCTGGGAGGCAATGAGGCGCTGCGATCGCTCATTGACCAGGCGCACGATCGCCATATTCGCGTGGTGCTAGATGGCGTGTTTAACCATGCCAGTCGAGGATTTTTCTTTTTTAACGATATTTTGGAGAATGGGCCGTATTCTCCCTGGTTGGATTGGTTCAAAATTCAGGGGTGGCCGCTGTCGGCCTATGACGGTAGCTATCCGGCCAACTATGAAAGTTGGGTGGATAATCGGGCGCTGCCAGTGTTTAACCACCACAATCCTGGCCCGCGAGAATACATCATGCAGGTGGCAGAGTACTGGCTCAAGTTTGGTATTGATGGCTGGCGGTTGGATGTGCCGTTTGAAATTACGGTAGAAGGCTTTTGGCAAGAGTTTCGCGATCGCGTCAAGGCGATTAATCCCGATGCGTACATTGTGGGTGAGGTGTGGGGCGACTCGCGCCAATGGCTGGATGGTACCCAGTTTGACGGGGTAATGAATTACTTATTTACGGCTCCTACGATTGCGTTTACGGCGGGCGATCGCGTGGATTTGGCTGAGGTCGAAGATCGTTCCTACTCGCCGTATCCCGCGCTAGATGCCGAAGGCTACGCATCCAAAATTCAGTATTTGCTGGATCTGTATCCCTGGGATATTCAGCTCACCCAGTTGAACCTGTTGGACAGCCACGATACGGCGCGGCTGATTAGCATTGCCCAGGGCGATCGCGCCAGTGTGGAACTGGCAACGCTGCTGTTGATGTCGTTTCCGGGTGCGCCCAGCATCTACTACGGCGACGAGGTTGGGCTAGAGGGCAAGCTCGATCCAGACTGTCGACGAGGGTTCCCTGCTCGCGACCAGTGGAATGGAGATGTGTTGGCCTACCATCGCCAGCTAATTGCCCTACGACTGCGATACCCGGCCCTGCGCATTGGCAAATATCAAGTGCTACACGCTCAGGGCGATGGCTACGTGTTTGCTCGGGTTCTGGGTGATGCTGTGGTGATGGTGGCAGTCAATGTGGGTCTGAAGGAAACCACGCTGGAGTTTGAGATAGAGATGCCGACCTACCCCGATCAGCAGGTGTATGGCCAGGGCGAAGTGTGGCGTATGGATCAGCGCTATCGTTTGGTGCTGCCTGCCCGCACAGGAATGATGGTGGTTTGATGTGGGCTGATGCGGTGTGTTGGCCTTGCAAAAAGGGCTCTGCTGAAGGGCTCGACAGCGCCCCCCTCAGCAAAGCCCAGAACCAAAACGGACCAGGACTTACGAACAGGACTTACGAACAGGACTTACGCAAGCTCACGAAATCAGGTGTGCTGGTGTTGTGGGTAGGGTGCTTTGCACCCTACCCACAACACCAATGCGTAAGTCTAAATTCAGTTGACTGATGTTTGAGGCGCGGCGCTTAGCGCCCTAAACATCAGTCAATCCCGTCGTTTTTTGGATGAAGTGCGTCAATCCTAACTGACGTTGGATTACTGCTCGATGGCAGAGCGGCCAGTTTTGCCCAGCCGCACCGCCACGAAGTAGATGAGGTACAGCACGTAAATGACGAGACCAACGATGCCCCAAAATCCCAAAAATCCAGGAGTGTAGCCTGCGTGGAGGGTGTCTTTATAGATGAGGGGTGCCTCGCGCCACACTTGGCAGAAGGCGGTGTCGTAGACAGCCCGCGAGAAGGCGCATTGTAAGAATGGAATGAAGGCGATCGCCCCAATGGCGGTATAAATGCTGGCGGCCCATCGCCATACATTAAAGGTGAGCTTGAGGGTGCTAGGGCGTTGGTCTTCAATTTCTTCGTTAAGGTCAACCCAAAACCACAGGCTTAGGGGAATCAGTACCTTCGCCATGATAGAGGCCATAAAAGCCATGGGCAGGTTGCCAATCATGAGATACACGGTGATGGCCAGCAAGCTCGATACCCGCCAGTAGATGACCATCACTCGCTGCATTGATTCCGATCGCTTGAGGGTCGTCCATAGCAGCAGCATGAGCGGCAGAATGACCAAAAACAGCACGGCCAATCGATAATCTAGCCACACGAGCGATCGCAACAACTCTGGAGACATAAGCACTTCAACAAAACATTAGGGCGCGATTGCATCCGACACATGACATCCGACACATGACATCCGACAAGTTCAGGATGGGCCACAACGCCTTTTCTAGCTTACAGCCCTTGTACGCGGCTGAACCAACGAAGCAAGATTCGAGCTAGGCGATCGCTGTCATGCCGCACGACGCCCGTGGCTTCGTCTTCGCTCATCACATTGGCAATCACCACTCGTCGCCCCAGGTGCATCACCGCTTCTCGATCGAAATACACAGGATGAGACCCTTCCTGCGCGTACTGAATGAGCGCATGGGCCGAAGGGGTTTTCTTTTGCACCAGCACCGCATCAAACAGGCGGCGATCGCCCGTGACTGCATCAATTGCCCGAATATGGTCAGAAACGGTGTAGCCCTGGGTTTCGCCCGGTTGGGTCATCACATTGCACACATACACACGCGGCACCTTGCGGTTGACGATGGCTTCCACGATTTCCGGCACAAGCAAGTTGGGAATGACGCTGGTGTAAAGGCTGCCAGGGCCAATGATGATGTAGTCGGCTTCGGCGATCGCTTCTAGCACGCGAGGAAGGGCAGGTGGGTTGGCCGGAATAGAACCAATGTTGACAATGGTGCCGTTGGCTTCGCTAATGCTGGATTCACCCTCAATGCGGCGGCCATCGCTGAGTTCGGCCCACAGGCGCATGTCGCTCAGGGTTGAGGGCAACACTTCGCCTCGTACGGCCAGCACTTTGGAACTGGCGGCGATCGCCTGTTCCAAGTCTCCCGTCACCTCACTCATCACCGTCAAAAACAAGTTGCCAAAGCTATGGCCCGTGAGCCCGTCTCCCGCCTTGAACCGATATTGAAACAGCTCCGTCAGCAGTTTTTCTTCATCGGCCAGCGCCGCCAAACAGTTGCGAATATCGCCCGGAGGCAGCACCCCAATTTCCCGCCGCAAGCGACCCGAAGAGCCGCCATCATCGGCTACCGTCACCACGGCGGTAATGTTGGCGCTGTAATTTTTGAGACCTCGCAACAGGGTCGAAAGTCCGGTGCCCCCGCCCAGCGCTACAATTCTGGGTCCCCGGTTGAGGCGGCGATAGGCCCGCAGCCGATCGACCAGTTCCTCTTCGCTATCGGGCATTAGCACTTCTTTGAGCGTGCTAATGCTGCGCGTTTGTCCCCACAGCACAAACAGCAACCCAGCCAAAATTGCCACCGGCCCGCTAATGTAATTGGGCACAAGACGAGTGATCAGCTCTAGTGTGTCGCCAATCAGTTGTCCCAAGCGAAAGATGGGAGTTTGTCTGGCCCAAATGGCAGCCCCCAACCCCACCAGCAGCACCCCACCGGCACTCACAAACAGCCATCGCTTGAACGACAATCCTGGCGATAGCCACTTAAACCATTGATTGACCCGATGGCGTGATGAATGATGGTGAGGCGAAACTGGAGGCCGAATTGCTTTTAGCGCGTGTTTAAACAGTCCGTTCGACATGGGTTAGATGAAGAGGGGCGAGAAGGACGAGCGAGACGAATGCAAAAGCTCTAGGATGTAAAATTTTGAACACTGCTGCTAAGCATATTAAGGCAGGTTGAAGAATTGCCCCCCTTGTTGAGAAGCCAGTAGTCTACAAGCTGTTTCTAACGTTAGCATTTGAATTTGACGCGAGTACGCTTTGTTCATCCAGACGTTGCTGGGTGACGATTGCTAGGTGTGCTGGTGCTGGATGTGCTGGATGATGAGTGCCCATGGCTGAACCGTTGATAGAACTGCGCGGTGTTACCAAAACGTTTGGTAGCAACCCCGTGCTGGATGGTGTGAACCTAACGATTGATCGGGGGGAGGCGATCGCCATTATTGGCCCCTCAGGAACGGGAAAGTCCACGGTATTGCGGATTATTGCTGGGCTGTTGGCTCCCGATGCGGGGGACATTTATATTCGGGGTCAACGGCGCGAAGGCCTTGCTGAAGATGGGGCAGACTCGGTTGGCATTGGCATGGTGTTTCAGCAGGCAGCTCTGTTTGACTCCTTAACCGTTTACGAAAATATTGGATTCTCCCTATTTCAACACACGAAGCTCTCATCCGATCAGATTCGGCACTTAGTGGACGAAAAGCTGGACATGGTTGGCCTACCGGGAATTGGCGATCGCTTTCCGGCCGAGCTATCGGGTGGGATGCGCAAGCGCGTTAGCTTTGCCCGCGCCATCATGGAAAATCCAGAACATCCCGAAGAGCGTCCGGAAGTTTTGCTATACGATGAGCCCACCGCTGGTTTAGACCCGATCGCCTCGACCGTGATTGAAGATTTGGTGCGGCAACTTCAGCGCGAGCAAGGAGGATGCAGCACCTATGTCATGGTCACCCACCAGGACAGCACGATTCGCCGCACAGCCGATCGCGTCATCTTTTTGTATCAGGGCAAGGTGCAGTGGCAGGGCACCATTCATGAAATCGACACCACGGATAACTCCCTTGTCCGGCAATTTTTTAGCGGCAGTGTCCAAGGACCAATTCAGGTGGTGGGATAACGCCACAATCGGGAAACCTGAAGAGCAATGGATGGTTGAGATGGGTTCCTGGAATGGATAGACGGCATGGATAGACGGCATGGATAGACGGCATGAATGGCAACCGACGAAAACGGATGCCGCGATCGCACATCTAAATTCCTGATCGTTGATAAGAAGCGCAGCAGCCCTGACGGCTTAAACCTGCGCTTAATTCACGGCTTGCGTGCCTTGTGCAACCTGACACAGCCTGGGCTTGGTTTTGAAACTATCATTTGCAAGGATCAGCCGAAGCCAGCCAGAACCATCGATCAGGTCGATCTACAGCTTGAGTTGACGGTTCGCTAAAATCACCGGATCGGGGCATGCTCAGGACCATGCCGCCTGATTGAATGCAAACAGGACAGGACGGGGTGGCACATTAGGCGTAAGACTGCGTTCCATTTGGGCTACTCTATATCAGGCATCTCTAATATCGGCGATATCAATTGGCCATTTTGATGAGATGAGCTGTGCTGTTGGGTATGTGTGTTAGGGAAGGCGCAGTACAGCCAACCCTTCAAAGGCCATAGGGGAGAGAGGAATGCGATCGCGCACACTTCGAGAAGGTTCAGTAGGGTTATTAATTTTGGCAGGTGTTGGCCTGTTCATTGGTTTGGTGCTGTGGTTGCGAGGGCTGAACTTTAGTCGCAGCTATAAGTTTTCAATTGAGCTGTCGGATGCGGGTGGGGTGCAGGTTGGAGCTCCTGTGCGCTATCGCGGTGTTCCTGTGGGGTTTGTCACGGCGGTATCCCCAGGCTATCAAGCTGCCGAAGTCGAAGTTGAAATTTCGCCAGCAGACACCATCATTCCGCGCAATGCTATTTTGTATCCGAACCAGTCAGGGCTGATTGGCGAGTCGGGCATCGATATCTTGCCGCCCAATGGTGTGCCAACGCCTGTTTCCACCAATCCGCTCGCGGAAGACTGTAACTCTGCGGTCATTATTTGCGATGGCGATCGCGTTCAGGGCGAAGAGGGCGTAACCTTTACCGAGTTGATTCGCGCCACGTTGCAAATTACCGACGTGTTAACGAACACTGATCTGCTCGACAACATCAACACCCTAACTCGCAACACGGCTGAAGCGGCCACCGGGGTCACGCAGCTCACCTCCGAAGTCACCGATCTGACACGATCGGTGCGCGGTGAGGTGCAAGTGTTGCTGGGGTCGGCCAACTCAACCACCTTGGCGGTCGGTCAAGCAGCCAATCAGCTCTCGTTTACTTCGGCCGAAGTGAATCGTCTCCTCGCGTCCAATGAGGGAGCGTTGGTTACCACGTTGGATAATGTGAGCCAGGCCAGCGGCGATATTCGGCTCATTGTGAATCGGTTAATGCCTTTGGTGGATGACCAAGGTGCCGTGAGCAATCTGCAAGCGCTATCTCTCAGTGCAAACAGCGCAGCCAGTAATGCAGCCCAGGCCGCAGCTAGCCTGCGCAACCTTACTGATGCGCTGGGAAGTTCAGAAAATGTGCTGCTGTTGCAGGAAACGCTGGATTCTGCCCGCGCCACGTTTCAAAATGCCCAAAAGATCACCGCTGATTTGGATGAGCTAACGGGAGACCCAGCGGTGCGCGATAGTATTCGGGAACTGATTCACGGGTTGGGCAATTTGGTATCGTCTACTCAGCAACTACAAGAGCAAACGGCTGTTGCAGAGGCTTTGGTTCCGACTGCCGAAGCTCTGCGCTCGGCGGCACCCTCCGCTTCGGCGATGCCCGCACCCATCTCGGTACCATCGGTTGCGGCCCGCACCCCTCAGCCCACAGGCCAAACCCCTCCAACCGATACGTCCGATATTAAGGCTGAGCCCAAGTTTTCGCAGCCGAAAGCAGATTAGTCTGACGTGGTTGGTATAGGGAGCGATCGCTTTGCAATTGCAGTTGGTATGTGGCTACTAGTATGGCTACCATCCATCACTCTTAATTAAATGAGGTGTGTTTTAGAAGTGTGTTTATGCAGTTCTAGAACACACCTTTAATTGTTTCTGCAGACGCGACGCGAACGCAAAAATGGGCGCTTTAGCTTATCCAAAACTCAGGTTAATAAAACGAGCTAATTCATAAGAAGAATGATGAAACGATGAGCTTGCTTTTCGAGGGATGATAGTTGTTGGCTGCCAGTTTTAATCTACTCAACAGCTTGATTGGCAGTCATTTGGGGCGATCGCTTCATGTATTAAAAATCCCTTAACGACTGCACTTTTTCATCCTCTGATTGGCAAAATCTATAATTGGTTAGACGGGTAAGGATAACCACCGATAGAGATGATTTTCCTGGAATCGGGCTACAGTAAAACTAATAGCTGAATTAGCTGGATGTAAAAAATTCGTTAATTTTTAATATTGCTCAATTACTTCAGTTCGTCAAAGCATCAAACTCATCTTTGCTAAATCAAAATCGGCAAAAGTTTGAAAGAAGTTCGGCTTTACGACGCAGCAACAACAGCTTCATGTCAGTTGTTGCGATCGCTTTGCATACGCATGTAGCGCCTTGTTCGAATGATGTTCGAATCCTGAACTAGCTGAATGATTGAGAATCAATAAACCTTGGTTTTTCTAAGGTTTTGCTGCGTGAAATTAAGGAGTCTCGTGATGGTAGACCAACACGAAAATAACCATCTGGACAAAACCAGATCCAAAAAAACATGGGGAGGTGCGATCGCCCTTGGGCTTATTGTTGCACTCGCCTCTGGGTGTAATGGCGTTGCTCAAAATGATCAAGTTGGGCAGGACAATGTCACATCTGATGATGTAGCTCAAGTTGAACCGGGCGATTCTGTCGTTGGCGAAGAGGTCACGATTCGCAGCGGAGTAACCGAAGTAATTGATGACAATGGTTTTGTCATGGAATCAGCCAATGGTGGCGATATCTTGGTTGTGAATTCCACAGGCACTCCATTTACCCTGCCACAGCAGCAAATCCCCATTCAGGTCACAGGTCAACTAGAGACATTTAGTGCTGCAGGACTACAGCAGCGTTATGGAGTCACTCTAGACCCCAATCGATACAGCCAATATGAGCAACAGCCTGTTGTGGTGGCCAATAATTTTGCTCCTGCTCCAAGACCCCAAGATCTGTGGGATGCACCGGAGGGCTACTTCAATGAAACGATCGCCGTTGAAGGAGATATCCGGCTCTTAGACGAAACGAGCAGTGGGTTTGCCCTGTTTGAAGAAGGCTGGGCAAACGATATCGGCGTGTTGGTGATTGGCGTTGATCAGGCCACGAACACAGCTGAACTAGAGGCTGGGGAAAATGTTGTGGTTACGGGTGAAGCTCGTCAGGCCGATATAAATTTGCTGCGACAAGCCAACTTGAATTGGACCGACACCCAAATCGAAGAGTTTCTTTCTCGGTACGAGAACCGTCCCGTGATTGTTGCCGAAGAAGTTTATCCATCGGCTACTCCACCTCATCCCACGGTTTAGGAAGTGGATAGCGAAACCACCATTCCCACTTAACGCGGTTCTTGATACGAGAGAACCGATGGAGATTCAGAACGGGATATCCCTATCTGAACATTGTTGAATTCAAAACAGAGGTCAAAATGGTTAATTCACGAATGAATTCGAGTACGACCCAATACAAGCGTGCTGTCGGTGTGTTTAAGCATCGAGAAGATTTGGAAAGCGCACTACAAGCATTGCTGAATGCTGGGATTGATCGAGACCGCATCTCGCTGATTGGACGTCATACGGATGATTTGAAAGGTGCTGATGAGGTACGGAAAGGGCAAGACAATTTAGCACAGGAAGGTGCAGGGATTGGTGCTAGCACGGGTACCATCTTGGGTGGTATCGGCGGTTTCTTGGTTGGTGCCGGTGTTCTGGCAATTCCGGGTGTTGGTCCTATTTTTGCAGCAGGGGTGGGCATTTCTGAAATTGCTGCGACGTTGGCGGGTGCCGGAATCGGTGCTGCAACAGGTGGTATCGTTGGTGCTTTGGTGGGAGCCGGAATCCCTGAAGATCGCGCCAAAGTATACGATGAGCGTGTGAAAGCTGGTGATTATCTGCTCCTCGTCGATGGTACGGATGAGAGTTTGCGGCGGGTAGAATCCATCCTGCGCGATCGCCATGTTGAAGAGTTTGGTATCTATAATGCTCCCGATTTAGAGCAATCGCGCCAAGCGACTGGGGCAACCACGGCAACCTACGGTACATCCGATCGGGATCAGGTGACGGGCCATCGACCCTTTTCGAATGAACGCGATATTGATAATGATGGTGAGCCAGAGGTGATCATTGTTGACAATCGTGATGAAACAATTCGACGAAATGAAGTTCGTTAGTTGCTTCTGCCGAGTGTCATTGCCAAGATAAGGGCTGGCACGCTATGGCAAAATCTGTGCTGTGCTGAATAGCGCATTCAATTTAATAGTGTGAGGCTGAGTCTAGCTATTCGGTTGAATAGCTAGACATATGAATAAAGCAGTAGAGAGGCGTGTCGCATACGTTGCTCTACTGCTTTATTGATGATAGGCCTTACGCACTTCATATGAAAAACTAGGGGATTGAATGATGTTTGGGGCGCTAATCGCCCCAAACATCATTCAGCGGCGTAAGTCTTGGACTCGATGCAATTAACCTTTTGTGTGAATCATTACGCGGCCCTGCTACGCAATGATTCACGTTGCAAAAAGCTATTTGTGCAGAAGAACTCATTTCTTGAATGCGGGCTTGGCAATACCAAATCTGTCTATCAAAAGCGATCGCACCGATAGTACAACTCGGATTCCCAAGATCAGAAAACCGCAGACTTTAAACGTTGGCCTGAACCGATTCCGAGAAGAGATATCCTTGCTGCTCTAGATAGCCGATAACGCTATCGACACATTCTTCTAAGGACATTTGATCGGTTTTGCATTCCACTTCTGGGTTGAGCGGTGGCTCGTAGGGATCGTCAATTCCTGTGAATTGTTTGATTTCTCCTGCGCGTGCTTTTTTGTACAGTCCTTTCACATCTCGCTGTTCACAAACAGACAGAGGCGCATTGACAAACACCTCAACAAAATTGCCAATGCTGGTACGAACTTCGTCGCGGGTGCTGCGGTAAGGAGAAATTGCAGAAACCAAGACAATCACTCCATTGCGAGTGAGCAGTTGAGACACAAACCCAATGCGGCGAATATTTTCGTCTCGGTCTTCTTTGCTAAAGCCCAATCCCTTGGTGAGATACTGGCGCACAATATCGCCATCTAAAACTTCAACCTTGAGACCGCGATCGCGCAATTGTTGTTCTACAGCCATGCGAATCGTTGTTTTTCCTGCACCGCTTAAGCCTGTAAACCAAACTGTTACACCGTGTTGTGGCATGCCCGATCTCGCTCCTCAGCAGGTCATTAGATTGTTCCATTCTAGAAATTTATCGCTAGCAACGTACCGTAGTTTTCGCCAGTTTTTGCCAGGATTTAGGTGTGTTCTAGAACTCAGTAGTTGACCCATCTATCGTAGGCGTAGCTGAACCCGTTGGCAATAGTAATGCCGCACCACAAATTTTGCAATATTGAGCATCTTCATCGTGGTGCGATCGCCCGCAGCCAGAACATTTCACCTCAATTTGGGTGCTGCTGTTCACCAATTGTTTAATCAAATCGCCAAGCTGTAGCGGAATAAAGATGAGCCCGGTCAGCATCATCAAAATGGTTAGGAGTCGCCCCCCTTCTGAAATCGGAACTAGGTCTCCAAATCCAGCCGTTGACAGGGTAGAAACCGAAAAATAAATCGCATCTAAAAATGTTCTAAAGCTATTGGGATTAATTGGATGCTCGATTTGGTAAATCAACCCTGAATAGACAAAAAGAATGGCAAACAGTGTGAAAAGAATACGTAGGGCAATTGCCGATTCTTTACGCGATACATAACCCAAAATCGTTTCACCTTCAACAAAGCGTACCAACCGCAAAATTCGAAACCAGCGGAAGAGGCGAATAAAACGAATATCGACAGCCCCGCCAATTAGAAAAGGAAGAATAGCGACTAAATCAATGAATCCATATAGACTGACGACATACCGCAGTGGTTTTTCGGCACACCATAGTCGCAGCCCGTACTCAATCGAAAAAATTAGCAAAATAACACTATCAACCCAATCTAACCCTCGTCGAAAATTGAGAGAGATTGGATAGGTTTGAATTGCAAAGATCGCAGATGAAATAATGACTAAACTCGCGATCGTCAATGAAATCGACTTGCCAATTGGCGTTTCAAGATCATCCAGGTAAAACCGGAGAGTTTGGCGAACTGACATTATCCGATACGAACTCATGATCTCACTACCGTACCCGATGATGCAGCCCAACGATAGGTTCATTTGTTAGCTTCATACTAGCCCTCCTGTGCGAATGACTTTTTGAAGCATGACATGAATCGTTGCGTAGCTCTACCACGCAACAATTCACACAGGAGGTTTGGTGTTTCAGTCTATTGAAATCATAAAGTTTGGTCGCACAGGCCAAGTCCATGCAACCGAGAACATGACATTTTAGGAACGACGTTGTACGAAGTTGAAGGACAAATGTTTGGCTTGTAGCGTTACTTCAACGTAAGTGCCGATCGGTAAATTCGTTCTAAATTCATTCTGTATTGGTCCACGTTCAAATCTTTGACGCTGGCACGGGCCGCTTTGCCTAAGCGCGATCGCAACCCTTCGTCGGTAATCAGCCTTTCCATCGCTTCAGCCAAACCGTGAATATCACCCGGCTCCACAAGCAAACCATTGTGCTTGTGGGTGACCACTTCAGGCGTGCCGCCCACAGGTGTGGAAATGACGGGTAACCCCCAACTCATTGCCTCTAGCAACGCCATGGGCAACCCTTCGTTATACGAGGGCAAAATTAGCATGTTGGCTTCGGTTAACAGTGCATCCCGATCCTCTTGATCGAGCCAGCCCACAATCTGTACGCGATCGGTAATGCCGAGCCGATTGGCAAGCTGTTTGGCTTTGGCGATCTCTCCGTCACCCGCCATGACCAAATGAATGCGCTCTCGCAAATGAGAATCCACCAAGGCAAACGCTTGCAGCAAATTAAAGGCTCCTTTGCGGCTGCCAATGCGACCCAAAAACACCAGTTTGAGGTCGGTTGTGCCCACTCGATCGGGAACGTTGGGGGGCAACACAACAGGGTTTGGCAACAGCACAACTCGCTTTGGATCGAGCTTCAGGTTTTCAATAAAAAAGCTGCGCCAGCTTTCGGATAGCACAACAAAGCGATCGCACCGACCAAATACCTGCTGCATAGTGCGTTTAATCACCTGTGGCAACTCAGCATAAAAGTCTTGAAACATAGCGCTGTGGCTATGCATCACAATCGGTTTGCGGAAGGCTAAAGTGATCAAACTGGTGATGAGATGGCGAAAGGAACTGCCTCGTTCCGACATGTGAATGTGAACCACATCAACAGGTTCAGTCAGCAGTGTTTTGACCAGATTGCAGCAAGCGATCGCAAACACAGCAGCCTTGCGCACAGCCGAGCCATGACGAAGAGTGGCAATGTGCTTGTACTTAAATTCTGCCGAAGCGTGCTGGAGAATGATTTTTTCAACAGAAACAATACCACCCAGACAATCCAGCCCTTCACCTAACATCAGGATATGAATTGCCATACACCCCACCATTTCGCTATCGGCAGACACCACATCACTCTTCGTACACCTAGCTAAACCTTCTGCAACCATCTCACTTCGATGACCGCTCAGCTCCTGTGAGCGTTTCGCTGCAAAGAAATAAGCAATCTTTTGCTTCAGTGATAAGATTTTTCGACTTGCATAGAGTATACGGGATGTTTCCAATGCTCTTGGCCTCTCCGTTGTCATAAACCTGATTGTCACAAGCCTGGTTGTCACAAGCTTGATTGTCACAAACCTGATATTCCGACCCTGATATTCCGACCCTGATGCTTACGAACTCGACTGTTCCAGACTGAAGTGCCCTGAACCTATCGCCTTAAACCTATCGCTTCAAAAAATTGCGCTTTTACCGATTACGCTGCATCCTAGCTCACTTTTGAGGATGATTCTCATTTTCGAACTGTAATTTAAGCTTGTTGTCGATCAACCGGGTTTTACAAGGATTGACAAAACGATTTGATCTGAAATGTTGCCGAGGAAATCTAAATGTTGCTCTTGTTGTAATGGAAAAGCTAGCGAAATCAGTTCATCCTTTAGACAGAAGGTGGCAGAAACTTTGTCAGCAGTACGTGGGATATTGTGGTATCAAATATAACAAACTTCAGGGTGGAATTACTGCTATCTGCTATCGGTGGGCCTGGACAGGAATGCTAAGATGGCGAGGCACACGTGAACGGAGATAGTTTGGGGAAGTCCGGTGAAAGTCCGGCACTGTGCCGCAACTGTGAGAGGTGTGGGGATGTGTGAGTAGAGCCACAAGGAAGAAAACGCACGGCTTTCCTTATTGGGCGATCGCACCCTGACAACTCAAGTCAGAATGCCAACTTATCTTCTTTTCACTCTATTTCCTGCGTTGCACAGGAACGGAGTTTGACAAGGTTATGTTGACTGACCACTTAGTAAATGTAAATCAGGCATCTGCCGACGAATCGGTATCTACAGAAGCTGGGCATTCGCTGTTGGTGTATCCGCTAGAGACTGATCCCATCGCCATGTCTCTGGAGCCATTGCCAATTCAGCGTCCGCTGCTGTTAGTTGGTCATGGTAGCCGCGATGAAGATGGACGGCAGCGTTTGCTGGACTTTGCCGCTGCGTATCAAGCGTTAGATACAAGCCGTCCGGTGGTGCCCTGCTTTTTGGAATTGACCGAGCCATCAATTCAGCAGGGGGTCGATGCTTGTGTGGAACAGGGCTACCGAGATTTTTCGGTACTGCCAGTGCTGCTATTTGCAGCGCGTCACAATAAATTTGATGTGACCAACGAGCTGGATCGGGCACGTAAACGGCATCCTGACCTAACTTTTCATTACGGGCGGCACTTTGGCATTACACCCGCAATTTTGGATTTGTGGCGATCGCGCCTCGATGAGCTAGATAAGCCAGAGTGGAATCCTCAAGGCATTTCGCGGGAAGATACGGTACTGCTGTTTGTGGGGCGTGGGGCGAGCGATCCTGATGCGAATGGCGATGTGTGCAAGCTGGCGCGGGTGCTGTGGGAAGGCAGCGGCTATCGGACGGTGGAAACCTGCTTTATTGGCATTACCCACCCTCGCCTGGAAGAAGGCTTTGCCCGCGCCATGCTGTACCAGCCCAAGCGCATTATTGTGCTGCCGTACTTCCTGTTTACGGGCGTGCTGATGAAGAAGATTTTTGCCATTAGTGCAGATCAGCAGGCGGCTCATCCCGATGTGTCGATGGTGTGCCTGCCAGAAATGGGGTTGCATCCTGTCCTGTTTGGCCTGATGCGAGAGCGAGAAATTGAAACGCAGCTTGGGCAGGTCAACATGAACTGCGAGATGTGCAAGTTTCGCTTGGCGGCGATCGCCAACGGAGCCAATGTTGGCCATGCCAATGTTGGCCATTCCCACGACCATGGGCACGCTCATGGTCACGGACATGCTCATGACCATGGGCACGCTCACGGGCACGATCATCATGGGCATCACCATCATGGCGAGATGCCCGATCCCTATGCTGAGCCTGCGGATTACCACCAAAAAGTGTGGCAAGTGCCATAGATTCCATAGATCCCATAGATTTTTGTTAAAAAAGATCATTGCCAAAAAGGCCGTTGGAGGATGGAGTGCGATCGCACTCCATCCTTCCCGTTTGTTTAGATCGGTTTAGGGCCGCTTTAGGATAGCCTCAAGAGAAGGGATCTGTTTGAAGCGAGTTGAGGACGGTTATGTCGGATGAAAAGCAGTTTACAGTGGGCGATCGCGTGCGGGTAATTGCGCTGCCCAGCTATGTAAAAACCGCAGAACCCATGCCTATGCTTCGTCCACCCAGCGTCATTCAGGTGGGCGAAGAAGGTGTTGTGCTGGATCGTCGCCCTGGTGGGTATTGGGGCGTTCGCTTTGCACGGGGCGCTTTTTTGATAGAAAGCCAGTATCTTGAGATGGCTGAAAAGCCTTAGCTAGCGTCGTTGCCAGACCCCTGTGACTTAACGTGAGTTGTGGATAAGCTAGCGTGCGCCTTGCGCAAACCTCCAAAAAAATCCTTAACTAAACGTGAATTCGGGATAAGCTGGAAAGCCCAGTTTTGCGTGCGCGTTGCG